>NZ_JBFAKG010000030.1:0-107366 GCF_040655595.1 Saccharopolyspora sp. NPDC050389 | reverse complement strand
CGAGGTCGTCCTTCTGCTCCTTGACCTCCTCGACGACGGGCTTCTCCGGCTCCGGCGGCTTCTCGATGTAGTCCGGCCATAGCAGCCCAAAAGACTCACGGCCCGAACGCCGGTGTCCACTGTGGTCAGCCGCGGGACGGGACCTGCGGGTCGCTCCAGCCCAAGTAGTTGTTGAAGTAGGAGACGCTGTCGGCGTGGCCGATCGCCCCGCCGATGCTGCTCGCGTAGATGCCGCCGTTGCCGTCGGCGATTCCGACGTGGCCGTACTGGCTGATGTTCCAGTACACGAACGCGCCCTTGGGCGGGGTGGAGCCGTCGGTGTGCGCCTTGCCCGCGGATTTCGCGGCGTTCCAGTGCGCGATCGCGGACGGCCAGACCCCGGTGGTGCCCCAGGCGTTCTCCGCGGCCTTTTCGCAGAGACCCTGGTAAGAGGTGTCACCGATGCGCGCCTTGTACCACTCGATGGCACCCTGCGCGGTGCCGTCGCCGGGAGCGGCGGCGACCTGAACGGCCTGCGATGCGGGTTGAGCGATCACGCTCGGCGCGGCGAGCGGAGCGAGCACGAGTGCTGCGGCAACACCGCAGGTGCCGGTTAATCGAACGAGACGATGCTTGTTCACGAAGTCCTCCCGGAGCGCAAAAATCTCCAACGAACGGGAAGGACGCTAGCGATCTCCAGTGCCGAACACCATCAAGAACACCTGAACAGCCGATGACAGTCGCGCCGGGCGCAGCACTCAGTGCGACCTGCCGCGGCTTCGGTGGTGGCGCTACTCGTCGAGTTCCCCGGCGCGAATGACGCGCTTCGACTCGCCGGCGGAGTACTCGATCCGGATGCGCGGATCGAAGTGCTCGGCGAGTAGTTCGGTGAGTGCCAGCCCCCGATTCCACCACTGCTCTTCGGCTTCCGGGGTCGGGAACCAGGTGGACAGCGGGTCGTCCCAGTTGAGCAGCGCGGTCCACTGATCGTGCCACTCGTCGATGCGCTTGATCAGATGACCGGGAATCGTGGCGTATTTCAGCAGGTCTTCAGCCGGGACCGGAAAGGACGTGTCTCCCGTTCGCGTGTTGAGCCAGATCGGGTAGGCCTCCCAATCGATCATCACCCGGATCTTCACGAGCTCGTCCTGCTCGCTCTTCCACGGTCGGGAGCCTCGTGCGGGGACTTCCGGTGGGCGGACGGTGACGGTCGAACCCTGGTCGTGGAACCACTGGGCGAGTTCGGTGCCGTCGAGCACGACCGTTCGGTGATCTTTGCAGACGATGACCGGACCTCTGATCGAACCCGTGGTGCCGGAAACCTGGGCTCCGGAAAGGTTTGCGCCGCTCAGCACGGCGCGATCCAGGTTGCAGCCGGTCAGATCGGCGTTCGTGAAGCTCGCCCCGCTGAGCAGGGCCAGCCGCAGGACCGCGCCGGACAGATCGGCATCGCGGAAGATCGCGTTCATGGCGGACGCGCCGAGGAGATCGGCGCGGACGAGGCTGGTTCCGGTCAGGTCGGCGCGATCCAGGTTGGCCTCGGAGAGATCGGTGTCCGTCAGGTCGCATCCGGTGAACCGGGCCTCGGTGCACACGGCCTCGAAGAACGCCATGTCGCGAAGCACGGTGCCGGTGAGATCGCTCGACATGAACCACGCGCCGACCAGGTAGCCGCCGGTGAAGTCGGCTCCGCGCACGTCGGATGCGATCGCGTAGAACACCTCGTGGCCGTTCCCCTCGAGCCAGATTCGCAAGTCGCCTGCAACAGCCGGGTCGTTCGGCCAACGTCGAGGCTGCCAGGAGTAGGCGCCCGCGCGCTGAGTCCAGCTCGGGGCCGAAGGCGTGTTCTGCGCTGCGGGCGGGTAGTCGAAGACGGTGATCGGCTCGCCGATTCCGCCCGATGGGGCGTTGCGCAGTTCGGTGAGGATGGCGTCGGTCGATCCTGGTCCAAGATCTGACAGCGCCAGGTGCAGGGAGCGGCCTGCTTTGCGCACCTTGGCGAGTGTTCGGGGGAGCGAGTGCAGCAGCTCGATCGCCACCGGCCGGTTCTCCGTCCACAGCTGTTCGAAGTGTCCGAGCACGACTCGTGAGGCGGCGATGTCGCCGATCTGGCCGAGGAAGTAAGGACTCGGCAAGCCCAGGTTTCGCACCAGAGATGACGATTGGCTCGTGCCGCTCACGCCGATCGCGCGAATCGGGTGCTCATCCCGCTCGTCTCGCCACCGCTTCAGCGCCGATTCGGGCAAGTCGACGTGGATGGCGGTCGCAGGGGGCGTGATGTCCGTGTCGAAGTGCTCGATGCGCACTGCCGGCCGGCGAAGGCTCTCAAGCGTCGCGCTGTCGAATCCGGACAGGCTCAGCCCGTTCCAGTCGAGCAAGTACTGCTCGAACGGAATGCCGCAGTCGGCAGCGTGGCCTCCGATCTCGGTGTAGGTCTCCTCGACCTCCTCCATGCCCGCTTCGTAGTCGAAACCGATGGTCAGCGGGTGCTTGGTGTGATCCGCGAGGAACTTCCAAAGGGACTCGTTCAGCAGGGGCCGGGTGGGGTTGCGCGGGCTGCTCGCCGGGCCGATGTGGAAGTAGTCGACGCTCCCGCCATCGCGCAGAACGGGCTTCCCGAGCGCGAGATAAACCCTGCACGGTGAGCAGATCAGATACCCCAGGTCGCTCATCCTTCGCCCTTCTGCTCGGCTTCACCCGTTACGGCATGGTGGGGTAGTCGAACACGATGATCGGCTCCTCGATTCCGTCAGAGGGGGCGCTGCGGAGCTCGGCGAGGACGGCGTCGGCCGATCCCGCGCTGAGGTCTGCCAGTGCAATGTGCAAGGAACGGCCTGTAGCGCGTACCTGAGCAAGCGTTCGAGGAAGGGAATGCAGCAGCTCGATCGCTACCGGCCGGTTCTTGGTCCACAGCTGTTCGAAGTGCCCGAACACGATCCGTGAGGCATCCGTATCGGCGACCTGGCGGAGCATGTACGGGCTTGGCAGGCCCAAAATTCGTGCGAACATCGACGACTCATTGATGTCGCGGACACTGATTGCGCGAAGAGGCTTGTCTCTCTCGTGCTGCCACCGCTGTAGGGTTGATGGGGGTAGATCGACGTGGATCGCAGTGGAAGGGGCTTCGATATTGGAATTGAACGGCTCGACTTGCACTGCCGGCCGGCGGAGGCTCTCAAGCGTGAAGCTGTCAAAGTTGGACCTGTTCAGTCCGTCCCAGTTCAACAGGTACTGCTCGAATGGAATATCGTCGTCGGCGATCTCCCCGCCGATCTCGGTGTATTCCTCCTCGACTTCCTCCATGCCGTCTTCGTAATCGAACCTGATGACCAGTGGATGTCCGGTGTGATCTGCGAGAAACTTCCAGAGCGATTCGTTTAGCAATGTCTGTGTGGGATTGCGCGGGTTGTTCCTTGGGCCCAGGTGGTAGTAGTTGACGCTTTCGTCGTCTTTGAGGACGGGTTTCCCAAGCGTGAGGTACATCTTGCAAGGTGCGCAAATAAGATACCCGAGGTCGCTCATGGGTTCCTCATTCAATCTTTCCGTTGGCTAGGTTTCCCCTGCCGATGATCCTACCGGATGGGTCGCAAAATATCAGATTCACGTTCTCGTGGTCGGTCGGGCCGCGTCGGCCGCGCCATCGATCCACCCACGAATTTAATTCGTCCACAGTTACTCCCTGTGGTATCTGGTAGAAGACTTCTCCTCCTTCTTTGCCGAGTTGTTTGCAGGCCTTTTTGGTGTTCGTGTTAAATGAATTCTCGGATCCGTTGAGTGCCTTGTTTTCCCGGTTTAGGGCATCGTTTCCGTTGCTGTCTTGGAATCGGATGTCGGGTCCGAAGGCGTTCTTTTCGTCGACGAACGGCGTCGTTCCGGGAGGGCCGTCGCGGAGTGAGGCGATTGCGGCTTCGCGCGTCATTCCGCCTCGGGAGTCGTCGATGATCTTTCTGATCAGATCTTCCTGTTCGTGGGGTGGAAGTCTGTCGAAAGGATCTTCCGGGTCGGGGTGGCCGGTTTTCGGGTCGTCGGGTGGGTCGTTGGGGTTTCTTGGGGTGTTCGGGTCGTCTGGGGCGTTCGGGGGTTTTTCCGGGGGCTGCGGGGTGGGGTTGCCGTGGGTTATGTCGGTGAGGATTTTTCGGAGTTGGCCGAGGAGATCGGCGAGTTTGCGGACGAGAGGAATGAGGTCGCCCAGGGCTCGCAGCAGCTTCTGGATGACCTCCATGATCCGGACGGCCCAGCGGGCTACGCGGGCCGAGGCCTGGACCGCTACCGCGGCGATGCCCACTCCGGTGGCGGCTTCGATCGCCCAGGACACCAGCCTGCCCACGCAGTCCGCGATCAGATCGCGGACCACCTCGCGGATGGTGCCCACGACCATGCCGGCGGTTTCCGTTCCTTCTGCGAGCGCTCCGGCGGCTTGCGACTGGGCCCGGATGAGTTCGGCGGTCGCGCCCAGCCGGGAGCGGTATGCGTCGGCTGTCGCGCCGGTCCAGCCCGCGGTGTCCCGGTTGACGTCGGCCTGCATCGCGTCGGCGGTGGACCGCAGGGACTCACCGACGTTGCGCCAGGTTTGGGCGTGGGCCGCGACCGCGTCGGCGTTTCCCGCTAGCCAGTCGAGGATGTCGGTGAGCGGCTGGACGAACTCGATCAGCCAGCCGACGAGCCAGGGCACTCCCGTGCCGATGGGGTCGAGGACGGCCGACAAGACCTCCAGCCCGGCGCCGAGCACGGAGTAGCCGATCTCGGCCCACGAGCCCGATTCGATCGCCGCGCTGACGTCGGAGATGGCTTCGACGATGCCGATGCCGGTGTACCAGCTGGAGGAGTCCTGCGGTTGTGCGATCAGCGGGTTGTCGCCCACCTCGTCACCCGCCGAGTTCGTCGGCGAGGCGCTGCAGGCCGGCGGCGATCTCGGCGTCGGTCGCCTCGTGGTCCGCGATGGCGTCGCGCAGGGCGGTCGAGAGCGCGGAAACCGCATCGTGCGCCGCGGATGTGGTGGACAGCACCGTCTCGGCGGTGCTGTCCAGGATCGGCGGCAGGAACTAGCAGATCACGCCGTACGCGTCCGTGCCCAGTTGCACGTTTCGCCCGGCGTCGGCGGCCTGGCCGATCGCCGAAGCGTGGCCGTCGAGGCGGTCCGCGTGCGCGCGCAGCTGTTCGGCCGGTATCTGGAAGCCCTCAGCCATCGATTCCCCTCAGAAGGTTCCTAGTTCAGGAACGTCTCGTCGCTGAAGTCGCCGTCGCCGTGAGCCTGCGTTGGGCCGGACTGCACGGGCGGGCCGGACGGCGGAGGCGCAGGCGGACTGGCCGCCGGCGGTGCAGGAGCGGGCGGCGCGGTAGGAGCGGGCGGTGCAGGAGCGGGCGGCGCGGCGGGTTTCGGAGGTTGAGGTGGCGCCGGCGAGTGCGAAGCAGGAGGAGGCGCTGATGGGAATCGCTGCCGGTAGTTCTCGGTCACCGCGTTGGCGATCTTCGCGTCGCGGTCGCCGAGCGTGGACCTGGTGGCCTCCGTCACCTGATCGGCGATGCGGGACTGGGCTCGGCTCAGGACCGCCATGAACTCCGCGCTCAGCTCCGCGCCCGAGGCTCGTTGATCGTGGAACCGCACCTCTGTCGGGACGCCTTCGGCGTTGATGGTCACCGTCACCGAACGCCCGCGTTCGGTGACCCGGATGCGGCCGATCTCCTGTTGCATCGCCGCCGTGCGTTGCGCCTTTTCCTGCAGGCCCTGCGCCCAGTTCTGGAGAGCCTTCTCCGCCTGCGCCGGATCGGCCCCGAAGTCCGGTGGCTGCAACTCGTCCCCCTTGGCCCGAAATTTCGAGTCAGGGGAGTTCTACTGCACCGCGCCGCCCCGGTTGCGTGGATCAACCGCTGCTGCTCCGGACGGGTCAGGCGGTGCTCGGCCGAACAGGTGGCCGACCATGGGGATGCTTCCTCAGGTGGTACCGGTAGCCTGTCGCGACGTGCCTTCCGCGGTCGCGACAGCTCCGCCTCGCCCGTCTCACGTCGAGCCGGTGGAGATCGAGAAGCTCGCCGATTTCATCGGCGCGCAAGTACTTCGCGCCCCTGGTCACAGCGCTGCCGCAGCGCCGGTGACCGGGGCGACCCTGCGTGCTCAGCACGTTCGTCCCGGCGATCTGTTCGCCGCGCTGCCGGGCACCCGCGTGCACGGCGCCGACTTCGCGCAGCACGCGCTGGATTCCGGCGCCGTCGCAGTGCTCACCGACCGGGCCGGGATCGAGCGGGCCACGCTCGCCGAGCATCCCGCCGTCCGCGAGGGCAAGGTCGCGTTGCTCGTGCACGACGATCCGCGTGGCGTGCTCGGCTCCGCCTCGGCGCTGATCTACGGCGACCCGTCGCGGAAGCTGAAGGTGCTCGGCGTGACCGGCACCTCCGGCAAGACCACCACCACCTACCTGCTGGAGTCCGCGCTGCAGGCCGCCGGGTTCGGCACCGGGCTGGTCGGCACGGTCGAGACCCGCATCGCGGGCGACCGGCTGGACAGCGCCTTCACCACCCCGGAGGCGCCGGACCTGCAGGCGCTGCTGGCCGTGATGGTCGAGCACCGGGTGACCTACGTGCCGATGGAGGTCTCCAGCCACGCGCTGGCCATGGGCCGCGTCTCCGGCACCCGGTTCGCCGTCGGCGCCTTCACCAACCTCTCCCAGGACCACCTGGACTTCCACCGCGACCTGGAGGACTACTTCCAGGCCAAGGCGCTGCTGTTCGACGGCCGCGCCGAGCACGAGGTCGTCTGCATCGACACCGACTGGGGCAAGCGGCTGGTCAAGCCGGACACCATCACGGTGTCCACCGCCGCGGACGCGACCTGGTCCGCCACCGACGTGCAGGCGTTCCCCACCGGGGAGCAGACCTTCACCGCGCACGGTCCCGACGACCTGAAGCTGCCCATCCGGCTGCGGCTGCCCGGCCCGTTCAACGTCGCCAACGCGCTGCTCGCGATCGGCGTCCTGCACGCCGCCGGCGTGCCCACCTGGGCCATTGAGCGCGGGCTCGCGGAAGTCGACGTGCCCGGCCGCATGGAGCGTGTTGCGCTCGGGCAGGACTTCACCGCTGTGGTGGACTACTCGCACAAGCCCGGCGCGGTCGCCGCGGTGCTCGACGCGGCCCGCGCGCAGGTCGACGGCAAGGTGATCGTCGTGCTCGGCTGCGGAGGCGACCGGGACGTCGCGAAGCGGCCGTTGATGGGCGAGGCGGCCGCCCGCCGGTCCGAGCTGCTGATCGTCACCGACGACAATCCGCGCAGCGAAGACCCGGCCGACATCCGGGCGGCCATGCTGGCCGGTGCGCAGGAGGTGCCCGCCGACCAGCGCGGGGACGTGATCGAGATCGGCGACCGGCGCGCGGCCATCACCGCGGCGGTCGAGCGAGCCGAACCGGGCGACATAGTCGTCGTCGCGGGTAAGGGCCACGAGACAGGGCAGGAGGTGGCGGGCGTTGTGCACCCCTTCTCCGACCGGGAGGAGCTCGCCGCTGCCCTCCGTCTATTTTTGGGCCAAGGGCCCCGGGCCCCAGAGGAAACCGATGTTCGTCGGGGGCAGGGCGACGAGGAGGCAAGTTGATCCGGCTCAGCCTCGCTGACATCGCGGAAGCGGTGGACGGCAGGCTTCATCGTGCGGAAGGCTCGGAGATCGTCAGCGCGGGTGTCGAGTTCGACTCCCGCAAGGTCGAACCCGGCGGGCTGTTCGCGGCCGTGCCCGGGGAACGGGTCGACGGGCACGACTTCGCCGCGCAGGCGATCGCGGACGGTGCGGCGGGCGTGCTCGCCGCGCGGGAGGTCGACGGCCCGGCGGTGATCGTGCCGCCGGTGGACGACGACAGGCACGGCGCGCTGGCGCTGGCCGGCGACGTGGACGGTTCCGGCGCCGCGGTGCTGGCCGGGCTGGCGAAGCTGGCCCGCCACGTGGTCGACCGGCTGCCGCAGCTCACCGTGGTCGGCGTGACCGGCTCTTCGGGCAAGACGTCCACCAAGGACCTGATCGCGCAGTTGCTGGAGCCGATGGGCTCGACGGTCGCGCCGCCCGGCTCGTTCAACAACGAGCTCGGTCACCCGTGGACCGTGCTGCGCGCCGACGAGAGCACCCGGCACCTGGTGCTGGAGCTGTCCGCGCGCGGCGTCGGGCACATCGCGCACCTCTGCGAGGTGGCGCCGCCGCGCATCGGCGCGGTGCTCAACGTCGGCCACGCGCACCTCGGCGAGTTCGGCTCGCAGGAGGCGGTGGCGCAGGCCAAGGGCGAACTGGTCGAGGCGCTGCCCGCGGACGGCGTGGCGGTGCTCAACGCCGACGATCCGCTGGTCGCGGCGATGGCCGAACGCACGAAGGCCCGCGTCGTGTTCGTCGGGGAACGCCCCGATGCGCACGTGCGCGCTGAGGACATCGACGTCGACGAGCGGGCGCGACCGACTTTCACGCTGGTCACCGCGCAGGGCGAGGCCCGGGTGACGCTGCCGCTGTTCGGCGAGCACCACGTGGGCAACGCGCTGACCGCGGCCGCCGTGGCGCTGGAGCTCGGCGCGACCGTCGAGCAGGTGGCCGAGCGGCTCGGCTCGGTGCGCCGGGTGTCCGCGCGGCGCATGGAGGTCAGCGAGACACCGGGCGGCGTCACGGTCGTCAACGACGCCTACAACGCCAACCCGGAGTCGGTCCGGGCGGCGCTGAAGACGCTGGCCGCGATGACCCGCGGGCGTCCGGCCCGGGCGTGGGCGGTGCTGGGACCGATGGCCGAACTCGGCGAGTCGGATGCCGAAGCGCACGACGAGATCGGGCGGCTGGCCGTCCGGCTGAACATCGACCGGCTGGTGGTGGTCGGCGAGCAGGCCCAGGTGATGCACCAGGCGGCATCGCTGGAGGGGTCGTGGGGAGAGGAGTCGGTTCTGGTGCCGGACGTCGATGCGGCCGTCGCGCTGCTGCGCGCCGAGCTGCGTCCCGGTGATGTGGTGCTGACCAAGGCATCGAATTCCGCCGGGCTGTGGCGGGTCGCCGAGGCCCTGCTGACCGAGGGAGATGCGGGGAGGCAGCAGCCGTGAAGCCGATCCTCGTAGCGGCCGCCGTGTCGCTCGTCGTTTCGATCCTGTTCACGCCCTACCTGATCCGGGTGTTCTCCAAGCAGGGCTTCGGCCAGGAGATCCGGGAAGAGGTGCAGAGCCAGCACGCCGCCAAGCGCGGCACCCCGACCATGGGTGGCGTGGCGATCCTGGTGGCCATGTGGGTCGGCTACCTGGTGAGCCACCTGATGGGCGGCGACCCGATGACCGCGTCCGGGCTGCTGGTGCTGGGCCTGACCACGGCGCTGGGCATCGTCGGGTTCCTGGACGACTTCATCAAGATCCGCAAGCAGCGCAACCTCGGGTTGAACAAGACGGCGAAGCTGGTCGGCCAGCTGATCGCCTCGGTGCTGTTCGCGATCCTGGCGATCCAGTTCGCCAACCAGAACGGCGTCACCCCGGCGTCGGTGGAGCTGTCGTTCCTGCGCGACATCACGGTGATCTCGTTCGGCGCGATCGGGTTCGTGATCTTCGCCTACGTCGCGATCAGCGGCTGGTCGAACGCCGTCAACTTCACCGACGGCATGGACGGCCTGGCCGGCGGCACCGCGGCGATGGTGCTGGCGACCTACGTGCTGATCTCGTTCTGGCAGCTGCGCAACGACTGCTTCGCGCCGTCCGGCCCGACGCCGGGCTGCTACACGGTGCGGGACCCGCTGGACATCGCGGTGGTCGCCGCGGCGGCGATGGCGGCCTGCGTCGGCTTCCTGTGGTGGAACGCCGCGCCCGCGAAGATCTTCATGGGCGACACCGGTTCGCTGGCGCTGGGCGGCCTGCTCGCCGGGCTTTCCATGGTCACCCGCACCGAGCTGCTGATGATCGTCATCGGCGGCGTGTTCGTGGTCGAGGCGCTGTCGGTGGTGCTGCAGATCGTGGTGTTCCGCAGCACCCGGCGACGGCTGTTCCGGATGGCGCCGTTCCACCACCACTTCGAGTTGGCCGGGTGGGCGGAAACCACGGTGATCATCCGGTTCTGGGTGCTGGCCGGGATCAGCTGCATGTTCGGCGTCGGCCTGTTCTACGCGGACTGGCTGGAAAAGGCCATGATCCTCAAGTGACGGTGCGGGTGTCGTGAGTGCGCAACCGGGCTGGAGCCCGGTTGCTCACTCACGACCACGCTGCGAAGACACGTTAGGGAGGCGAGCCGGTGGCAGGGCGGTTCGAGGGGCGGAACGTGCTGGTGGCCGGGGCCGGGGTGTCCGGCCGCTCGGCCGCCGAGGCGCTGCTGGCGGCGGGCGCGGCGGTCACCGTCACCGACGCCTCCGCGGACCGGCTGGTGGCGCTGGCGTCGCTGCAGGCGCTGGGCGCGGAGCTGGTCGCCGGGCTGGTCGAGCCGCCCGCGGGCACCGACCTGGTCGTCACCAGCCCCGGCTGGCGGCCGGACGCGCCGCTGCTGGCGGCGGCGGTGGCGGCCGGTGTCGAGGTGATCGGCGAGGTCGAGCTCGCCTGGCGGCTGGACCAGGAGAAAGAGGTGCCGGCCACCTGGCTGGCGGTCACCGGCACCAACGGCAAGACGACGACGGTCAGCATGCTGGAGTCGATCCTGCGGGCCGGTGACGTCGACGTGGTGGCCTGCGGGAACGTCGGGTTGCCGGTGGTAGACGCGGTGCGGGCCGGGCACGAGGTGCTCGCCGTGGAGCTGTCCAGCTTCCAGCTGCACTGGTCGGACTCCGTCGCGGCGTTCGCCGCTGTCGTCCTCAACCTCGCCGCCGACCACCTCGACTGGCACGGCTCCCTCGTCGCCTACGGCGATGCCAAGGCGAAGGTGTACTCCGGCAACTCCGTTGCCGTCGCCAACGCCGACGACGAGTGGTCGACCCGGCTGTCCGCCGCTGCCGCGGCGGACGCCAGGCGGGTCTCCTTCACACTGGGCGCTCCTGCGGAGGGGCAGCTGGGTGCCGAGGGCGGTTCGCTGGTGGATCGGGCCTTCGGCGATGGCGTGGTGCTCGCGGAGCTCGCGGACGTGCATCCGGCGGGCCCGCACAACGTGGCGAACGCGCTGGCCGCGGCGGCGTTGGCGCGGGCTTACGGCGTCGAGCCCGCGGCGGTCGCCGACGGGCTGCGGGCGTTCCAGCCCGGGGCGCACCGGTCGGTGCGCGTCGCGGAGGCCGCCGGTGTGTCCTATGTAGACGATTCCAAGGCGACGAATCCGCACGCCGCCGACGCGGCGTTGCGCGCGCATCCGCGGGTGGTGTGGATCGCGGGCGGGCTGCTGAAGGGCGCCGAGGTCGACGAACTGGTCGCGGCCAACGCCGATCGGCTGGCCGCCGCGGTGCTGATCGGCCGCGATCGGGGCCGGTTCGCCGCCGCGCTGGCCCGACACGCGCCGGATGTGCCGGTCCGCGAGGTCACCGCGGGGGACGATGCGGGCATGCTGGAAGCTGTTCGCGCGGCCAACGAGTTCGCGCGTCCGGGCTCGGTGGTCCTGCTCGCCCCGGCCGCCGCGTCGATGGACATGTTCACCGACTACGCCCACCGGGGCCGGGCTTTCGCCGACGCGGTGCGCGCGGTGCTCGCCGATGCCCCGGCGGCGGCGCACGGCGGGTGATCCGCCGTGACGACGATGACGAAGCCCGCGCCCGCGCGCAACCCGAGGAAGCGCGCCACCCGGGGCGTGCTGTCGCCGCTGACCGCGTGGCTGACCCGGCCGCTGGCGTCGTTCCACCTGCTGCTGGCGGTCTTCGGCCTGCTGACGATCTTCGGCCTGGTGATGGTGCTGTCCGCCTCCAGCGTCGACTCGTTCAACAAGGACGGCTCGTCCTACAGCGTGTTCAGCAAGCAGGTGATGTACTGCCTCGCCGGGCTGCTGGTGTTCTACGCCGCGCTGCGGGTGCCGGTGCGGCTGATGCGCCGGTACAGCCTGATCCTGCTGACGATCTGCCTCGGGCTGCTGGTTGCGGTGCTGACGCCGCTGGGCACCAAGCTGAACGGGGCCCAGAGCTGGTTCATGGTCGCCGGCGTGTCGTTCCAGCCGGTCGAGTTCGCCAAGATCGCCTTCGCGCTGTGGGGAGCGCACGTGCTCGTCACCAAGCGCGGCCTGATGACGCAGTACCGGCACCTGCTGGTGCCGGTGGTGCCGGCGGCGCTGCTGATGTTCGCGCTGGTGATGATGCAGCCCGACCTCGGTTCCACGATCACGCTGTTCATCGTGCTGCTGGCCCTGTTGTGGTTCGCCGGTGCGCCGCTGCGGCTGTTCCTGGTGATGCTGCTGGGCGCGGTGACCGGTGCCGTGGTGCTGGCGATGGTCGCCGACTACCGGATGGCGCGGCTGACCAGCTTCCTGGATCCGCTCGCCGACCCGGCCGGCAACGGCTACCAGGCCTCGCAGGCGCTGTTCGCGCTGGCTGACGGCGGGCTGTTCGGCCGCGGGCTGGGGCAGGGCTGGTCGAAGTGGCAGTACCTGCCCAACGTGCACAACGACTTCATCTTCGCGGTGATCGGCGAGGAGCTCGGGTTCGTCGGCTGCACGATAGTGCTGATGCTCTTCGGCACCACCGCGTACGTGGGCATGCGCATCGCGTTCCGCAACACCGACCCGTACATCCGGCTGGTGTCGGCGACGCTGACGATGTGGCTGGTGGGGCAGGCGATCATCAACGTCGGCTACGTGGTCGGCCTGCTGCCCACCACCGGGCTGCCGCTGCCGCTGATCTCCTCCGGCGGATCGTCGGTGGTCACGACGATGCTGGTGTTCGGCCTGCTGGCGAACTTCGCCCGGCACGAACCCGAGGCCATCGCCGCGCTACGGTCTTTGGGACCGGGTCGGGTCGGCAAGCTGCTGCGGCTGCCCACCCCGGCCCCGTACCGGCCACCGGCGAAGCGGCGGCCGGCACGACCGACCCCACGAAGCCGGCCCGGCGCGAAGAGCTCCGGGGCGGCGGCAACTCGCCGGGGAAGCGGGGACACGCGCGCGCGTGGTGCGCGCAGCGGACCCGGATCCCGGGCGCAGACACGAGGAGGACACCGTTGAGCGGGGAGCAGACGGTCCGCATCGACCAGGGTGCTGTGGCCGACCCGCGGGGCGCCGCCATGGGTCGGCGGCCGCTGTCGGTGGTGGTCGCCGGCGGCGGCACCGCCGGGCACATCGAGCCCGCGCTGGCGCTGGCCGACGCGGTGCGCCGGCTGCGGCCGGACGCCCGGGTGACCGCGCTGGGCACCGAGCGGGGCCTGGAGAACCGGCTGGTGCCGGCCCGCGGCTACCCGCTGGAGCTCATCCCGCCGGTCCCGATGCCGCGCAAGCCCAACGTCGACCTGCTGAAGCTGCCGCTGAAAGTGCGGGAATCGGTGAAGCAGACGCGCGAGGTGCTGGAGCGCGTCGGCGCGGACGTGGTGATCGGCTTCGGCGGCTACGTGTCGCTGCCCGCCTACCTCGCCGCGCGCGGCCGGGTGCCGATCGTGGTGCACGAGGCGAACGCGCGCGCGGGCCTGGCGAACAAGGTGGGCGCGAAGTTCGCGGAACGAGTGCTGGCGGCGACGCCGGACAGCGGCCTGGCCGGGGCGCAGACCATCGGCATCCCGCTGCGCGAGTCGATCACGCAGCTGGACAGGTGGGCGCTGCGGATGCAGGCCCGCCAGCACTTCGGGCTGCACCCGCACGCCCCGACGATCCTGGTGTTCGGCGGCTCGCAGGGCGCCCGCACCCTGAACACCGCGTTCTCCGGCGCGGCGGAAGCGCTGGGGCGCGCCGGAGTCGGCGTGCTGCACGCGCACGGCCCGAAGAACACCATTGCGGTGCAACAGGTTCCGGGCGCGCCGGCGTACACGGCGGTGCCCTACCTGGAGCGGATGGACCTGGCGTACGCGGCGGCTGACCTGGTGGTGTGCCGCTCCGGGGCGATGACCGTCGCCGAGGTCTCGGCCGTCGGGCTGCCCGCGGTGTTCGTGCCGCTGCCGCACGGCAACGGCGAGCAGGCGCTCAACGCGCAGCCGGTGGTCGCCGCGGGCGGCGCGCGGCTGGTGGCGGACGCGGAGCTGAGCGTGCAGCGGGTCATCGACGAGGTGCTGCCGCTGGCGCTCGACGCCCAGCGACTGCAGGAGATGAGCCGGGCGACGCTGGGCAGCGGTCACCGCGAGGCGGACCAGGTGCTGGCGCAGATCGTGCTGGAGGTGGCCGGAAAGTGACCGGACCATCCACTTCGGATACTTCGGCTCTGGAAGCCGTGCTGGCCCGGGTGCACCTGGTCGGCATCGGCGGGGCCGGGATGAGTGGCATCGCCCGAATCCTGCTGGCCCGCGGGCAGCAGGTGTCCGGCTCGGACGCCCGCGACTCGCGCACGGTGCTGGCGCTGCGCGCGCAGGGCGCGCACATCGGCATCGGCCACCAGGCGGAGAACCTGGACCAGTTCGACGAGGACCCGACGGCGGTCGTGGTGTCCACGGCGATCAAGCCGGACAACGCGGAGCTGGTCGAGGCGCAGCGCCGGGGAGTCACGGTGCTGCGCCGCGCCGAGGCGCTGGCCGCGCTGATGGCCGGGCACCGGGTGGCCTGCGTGGCGGGCACCCACGGCAAGACGTCCACGACGTCGATGCTGACCGTGGCGTTGCAGCACTGCCGCTTCGACCCGTCCTTCGCCATCGGCGGCGACCTCAACGAGTCGGGCGCGAACGCGCACCACGGCGACGGCAGCATCTTCGTCGCCGAGGCGGACGAGAGCGACGGCTCGTTCCTGGTGTTCTCGCCGTCGGTGGCGGTGGTGACCAACGTCGAGCCGGACCACCTGGACCACCACGGCACCGCCGAGGCCTACATCGCGGTCTTCGACGAGTTCGTGCGGCGGATCGAGCCGGGCGGCGTGCTGATCGCCTGCGCCGACGACGCGGGCTCGGCCGAACTGGCCGACAAGGCGGCGGCGCTCGGGATCCGCGTGCGGCGCTACGGGAAGTCGGCGACCGGCGAGGGCGATGCGCGGCTGGTCGGCTACCGGGCCGAACACGGCTCCGGGGTGGCGACCGTGGAGCTCGGTGGCGAACGCGTGGACGTGCAGGTGGCGGTGCCGGGCGAGCACATGGCGGGCAACGCGGTCGCGGCGCTGCTGGCCGGGCTGGAGCTCGGCGCGCCGCTCGGCGGCCTGCTCGACGGGCTCGCCGCGTTCGGCGGCGTCCGGCGGCGCTTCGAGTTCAAGGGCCGCGCCGGCGGCGTCCGCGTCTACGACGACTACGCCCACCACCCGACCGAGGTCGACGCGCAGCTGCGCGCGGCGCGGCCGGTGGTCGGCGACGGCCGGCTGATCGTGGTGTTCCAGCCGCACCTGTTCTCCCGCACGGCGGCGTTCGCCGACGAGTTCGCGACGGCGCTGGGCCTGGCCGACGAGGTCGTGGTGCTGGACGTCTACGGCGCGCGGGAAGACCCGCAGCCCGGCGTCACCGGCAAGCTGATCGCCGACGAAGTGCCGCTGCCGCCCGGGAAAGTGCACTACGAGCCATCCTTCACGGCGGCGGCGCCGCTGGTCGCGGGCCTGGCCCGGCCGGGCGACCTGGTGCTGACGATGGGGGCCGGGGACGTGACGATGCTAGGCCCGGAGATCCTCCGCGAGATCGACCGCGACGCCGCGGAGGAGCAAGGGTGACCCCGACGCGCCGCCGCGCAACGGAACGCCCCGGGCTGCGCAGCACCCGGGGCCGCCCGGTGCGGGGCGGCGCGACGGCGCCGTCGAAGTGGCGGCGCTGGGCGCTCCCGGCGGTGCTGGCCGCGGTGACCGCAGTGGCGCTCGTGCTGTACTTCACGCCGCTGCTGGGCGTCCGGTCGGTGCAGGTCGTCGGCAACGCGACGCTGGGCCAGGACCAGGTGGTGCAGGCGGCGGGCATCGAGCCGGGCACGCCGATGCTGCAGGTCGACGTCGACCAGATCCACGACCGGCTGCGGGCGGTGCCGAAGATTGCCGCGGTGCAGGTGTCGCTGAGCTGGCCGTCGACGGTGCAGGTCCAGGTGACGGAACGGGTGCCGGTGGCGTTCCTGGTGGCCCGCAACGGGATTCAGCTCGTCGACGCGGGCGGCGTGCCGTTCGAGGCGGTCCCGGAACGCCCGGCCGACCTGCCGGAGCTCCGGGTGCGCGAGGCGTCCCAGAACGATGCGGCGACCCGAGCGGCGATTACGGTGCTGATGGCCCTCTCGCAGCCGGTGCGCGCGGACGTGACGGCGGTGATCGCGGAGAACCCGAACGACATCCGCTTGATGCTCAAGGGAGACCGCGAGATCCACTGGGGGACCCTGGAGGAAACACCCAGGAAGGCGGCGATCCTCCCGCCCCTGCTGACCCGCCCGGGCAACGTCTACGACGTGACCACCCCAGCCCTCCCGACGGTGGCCTGAGCGGCCGGCGGTCCGAAGTGGACTGCTGCACATCGCGGGAATCCATTGATACCGGACATATCGGTCCGGCGGGTGCAGTACGAGTTCCCGGACCGGTGGCAGCCGTAGGACCTGAACGTTCCCAAGGATTTCAAGCCGTTCCAGATCACCTGGGGTCGCAGCCAGCGAGTGGCGGCCTACGGTTGCTCACGTGGCCGTGAGTACTTTGGGTTGCTGTAGAGCCTGTTTGAGAACTCGTTCCGCGCAGTCGTGCATCCCCGCTGGCTGGTGTGGAGCGAACGGGCCGTTCGTCCCGATAGACGAGGCGAACAGGCCGTTCGCTCCACCACCCCGAACGCACAAGCCGCCCTACTGCAACCCCACCCGACAACATCCCAAACAGCCTCTACAGCAACCCAAAAGACTCACGGCGCCGAGCCGGTCGATCCTCCCATTCCTGCGCATCTTCCCGGACAAGGTCTACGACGTGACCACCCCGGCACTTCCCACGGTGGCCTGATCGGCCGGGGGTCGTGAGTGGTTTGGACTGCTATGGCGATCCGAAGTACTCACGACCCCTGATACGGAGCCGGGGTCACGTCGTGGGGTCGCCGATGTTGGCGACGGTGTTCTTGAAGGACGGGCGGGTTTTCATCGCGTAGGCGTAGATCGCGGCGCTGAACACCGCCATGACGATCGCGCCGGAGACCATGCCGATCGGGCCGTTCCCGCCCGGTAGCAGCGCGTCCCGCGCCGCGCCGAACTCGCCGAAATAGCTGATGATCGCCATTCCGGCGATCCAGAACACGCACCACGAGCCCGCACGGAGGTCCAGGACCGGCAGGCTTCGGCGGGCGAAGCGCCGGTAGACCGCCAGGAAGACGTAGCCGCCCGCGATCGCCAGGAACAGCTTCTCGTTGATCTGCCAGCCGGTCCAGAACACGATCAGGTTCGCCGACAGGAATCCCAGGTAGGCGATGGTGTCTCCGCCGGGCAGCCGGAACGGGCGGGGCTGGTCCGGCAGGGTCCGCCGCAGCGCGCCGAAGACGACCGGTCCGAACGCGAAGGTTAGCACGGTCGCCGAGGTGATGAAGCCGATGATCTTCTGCCAGCCGGGGAACGGCAGGAAGAACACGCAGCCGAAGACGAAGGTGAGCACTGCCGCCAGCCACGGCACACCACGCCCGTTGAGCTTCGTCAGCGCCAGCGGCGCGTTGCCGTTCTGCGCGTTCGCGTAGGCGATTCGCGTGGTCACGGCCGTGTAGATCAGTCCGGTATCGCCGGGGGAGACGATGGCGTCGACGTAGAGCGCGATCGCCAGCCAGGTGGCGCCGAGCAGGGTGGCGAGCCCGGCCAGCGGGCCGGCGACGTCCGCGAAGGTGACCTCGGACCAGCCGCCGCCCAGCAGTTCGCTCGGCAGCCCGGTGATGAACGCGACCTGCAGCAGCACGTACAGCAGCCCGGTGATGACGATGGACCCGATCACCGCGAACGGCACGTTCCGCTGCGGGTTCGCGGTTTCCCCGGCGAACTCGATGCCCTGCCGGAAGCCGAGGTAGGCGAACACGATGCCGCCGGCGGGCAGGGCCGTGAACACCGCGCCGACGCCGTTCGGGAACAGCCCGCCGTGCGCGACCAGGTTCGAGGCGTTGAACGACAACACGAAGAACGCCACGACCACGACCGCGATGACCAGCAGCTTCCACCAGACCAGCAGGTCGTTGAACCGGACGAAGGCCTTCACCCCGAGCACGTTGATCACGCTGAACACCGCCATCAGCCCGACGGCGACCAGCAGCCCGGGGAAGGTCGCGACCAGCACGCCGTCCTCGGAGGTCATCAGCCCCGGCAGGTAGGGCTTGGCGTACTGGATCACCGCGAGCACCTCGCTCGGCGCCGACGCCGCGCAGGCCACCCACATGACCCAGCCGGCGAAGAACCCGGCGAAGGAACCGAAGCCGTACTGCGCGAAGCGGATCACCCCGCCTGTCACCGGGAACATTACGGACAGCTCGGCGAACGTGAGCCCGATCAGCGTGACCATCACGGCGGCGATGATCCAGGAGAAGATCGCGCCGGGGCCTGCGATCTTCGCCGCGCTCAACGCGCTGAACAGCCAGCCCGAGCCGATGATCGACCCGACGCCGGTGAACAGCAGGCTGCGGCGCCCGATCTCGCGCCGTAGTCCGGTGTCCAGCCGAACCGCGGTGCTGCGGGTGGTTCTCGATGGTGCCGCCATGGCCGCGTTGCCTCCCTGCCGTTTCGTTGGGAACGCGCGGGTCCGAACTGGTCAGCCGCCGCGGCTGACCAGTTCGCTGAGCAGGATCTGGGTCCGGGTGTGCACGACTCCCGGGGTCCGCTGCAGCCGCAGGATGATCTGTTCGAGGTGGTCGGAGTCCCGCGCGTGGATCAGCGCCAGGGCATCGGCACTTCCCGCGGTGGTCCACGCCCGCACGATCTCCTCCTGGTCTTCGAGCAACGCGGTCAGCGCCTCGCGGGTGGTACCTGCGGCGGCGAAGACGCCGATCAGGGCCTGCAACCCCAATCCCAGCCTCCGCCGGTCGAGCTGAACCGCGTATCCGCGGATCACGCCCGATTCTTCGAGCCGTGCCATGCGACGTTTGACAGAGGATGCGGCGAGCCCCGAGATCTCGGCAAGACGTTCGAGCGAGGCGCGTGCATTCCGGGTCAGTTCGTGCAGGATTCTTCGGTCGATGTCGTCCATCTGCGGGATTCTTGCACTGTGAACGGGCGTTGCCGCCTTTTCGTCGACATCGGATTCGGTCCGGCTTAGCTTCCGGCTCATGGAGATTCGTCGGAGGAACCCTTCGGCCGAGGAGCTTTCCGCCCTGGCCGCAGACCTTTTCGAGGTGGTCGCGGATGTCGTGCCGATGTCCGGGGAACGGCATCTCAACGCCCGGCTGGACGTCGACGGCCGCCCGCGCTACCTGCTGAAGGCGTACGCGGCGGGCACCGCGGAAGCGGATCTCGCGCTGCAGAACGCGCTGCTCGCTTGGCTTTCCGACTCCGGCACCACCTCGCTGGCCGCGGCAGGGACCGCCGTCTTGGAGGGCGAGACCCGCACCGTCCACCTGCTCGATTGGTTGGACGGTCGGGAGTGGTCCCGGGCCGGGGCGCCGGATCCGGCGCGGTTCGCCTCCTTGGGCGCCGCCGTCGCCCGGCTGGACCAGTCGTTGGCCGACTTCGAGCATCCCGGGCTCGACCGGCCCTACCGCTGGAACCCGTTGCAGGCCAACGATCTGGCGACCACATTGCCGCTGCTCGACGACGCGGAGCGGCCGTTCGTGGCGGCGGCGCTGGGACGACTTGCGGAACTCCTGCCCGAACTGCGGGAACTCCCGCAGCAGGCGATCCACAACGATGCCAACGAGAACAACGTGATCGTCGACGACGACGGATCGATCGCCGGGATCATCGATCTGGGCGATGTCGTGCGCGCGCCCCGCGTCTGCGGTCTCGCGGTCGCGCTCGCCTATGCGCAGCTCGACGTGCTCGACCCGGTTTCGGCTGCAGGTCAAGTGGTTTCGGGCTACCACCAGGAGTCTCCGCTGACGGCACAAGAACTCCGGGTGCTGCCCGACCTGGTGGACGTCCGGCTGGCGATGAGCATCGCCAACGCCGCCGCGCAGCGCGCTGACGATCCGGACAACGAGTACCTGACGGTCAGCCAGCCGCAGATCCGCGCGCTGATCTCGGTGCTTTCCGGCCAGCCCCGGGCGCTGCTGTCGGCGCGATACCGCGACGCCTGCGGCTACCGGGCGGTTGCGGCGGAGCAGGAGATCATGACCTGGCTGCGGTCGGCGGACTGCGATCCTGCGCCGATGCTGCGCGCGGATCTCCGCAGGGCGCACCTCATCGACTGGACTTCCCGGGGCCCGGACGAACTGCGGATGCGGCATGGCGCGGAGTGGGTGAACGCCGCGATCGAGGCGCAGGTTCGCGCCACCGGCAGCACCGTCGCGCTGGGGCGGTATCGCGAAGACCGCGTCGTCTACAACTCCGCGGCCTTCGCCGAGGGCAACGGCCGGCGCAGCGTCCACATGGCCATCGACGTGTTCGCCGCCGCGGACGAGCCGGTGTTCGCGCCGTTGGACGGCGTCGTCGCGGCCGTGGACTTCCGCCCGGCGGAATACGACTACGGCGGCGTCGTGATGCTGGAGCACTGCACCGGCAGCGGGACGCCGTTCTGGTTGCTGGTCGGGCATCTCAGCAGGGCCAGCGCCGACCGGATCCGCCCGGGCGACGCGGTTCGGCGCGGCGACTTGATCGGCTGGACCGGACAGGTTCCGGAGAACGGTGGCTGGCCGCCGCACATCCACGTGCAGCTGTTCACCACGCGGCTCGGCCGCTCGACCGATCTGCCCGGCGCGGTCCACCCGGACGAGGTCGACGTGTGGGAGAGCATCTCGCCGAACCCGAACCTGATCCTGCGCGCGCCGGAACCCACGGCCGCGGCACCGGTTCGCGACTCGGCGGACATCTCCGCTCGGCGCAGGGCGAATCTGTCCGGCACCTTGTCGTTGAGCTACGCGGAACCGCTGCACATCGTGGCGGGTGAGGGCGCGGAGCTGATCGATGCGCGCGGCCGCCGTCATCTTGACCTGGTGAACAACGTGTGCCACGTGGGGCATTGCCATCCGCGCGTCGTCGAAGCGCTTTCCGCGCAGGCCGCGGTGCTGAACACCAACACCCGCTACCTGCACGGCAACATCACCGAATACGCCCGGCGGCTCGCGGCGACGTTCCCCGATCCGCTGAACGTGGTGCTGCTGACGAATTCCGGCAGCGAGGCCAACGATCTGGCGTTGCGGCTAGCCCGAACGGCGACGTGCCGGGAGCACGCGTTGGTGCTGGACTGGGCCTATCACGGGAATCTCGGTTCGCTGATCGAGATCAGCCCGTACAAGTTCAACCGAGCCGGCGGCGCGGGGCCGGGGGACCGGGTGCGGATCTGCGCTGTTCCGGACCCCTATCGCGGCGAGTTCGGTGCCGACGGGGCGCGGTACGCCAACGACGTCGAAGCGCATTGCGCGGCGCTGGCGGCGGCCGGAACCCCGCCTGCCGCGTTCATCCACGAGTCGATTCCGGGCTGCGCTGGGCAGATCGAGCTCGCCGACGGCTACCTCGAAGCCGCGTACGCGGTGACGCGCGCGGCGGGCGGGCTGTGCATCGCGGACGAGGTGCAGTGCGGTTTCGGCCGGGTGGGCACGCACATGTGGGCGTTCGAGAAGCACGGTGTCGTGCCGGACATCGTCACCCTCGGCAAGCCGATCGGCAACGGCCACCCCATCGGAGCGGTCGTGACGACGCCGCAGGTCGCGAGGCGGTTCAGGACGGGCATGGAGTACTTCAACACCTTCGGCGGGAACCCCGTTTCCTGCGCGGTCGGCATGGCGGTGCTGGACGTGGTGGAGGACGAACGGCTGATGGCGAACTCGGCGAACGTCGGCGGGTTCTTCGAGGACGGCCTACGGGCCTTGGCGGAGCGGCACGACGTGATCGGCGATGTCCGTGGCCGGGGCTTGTTCCTCGGGGTGGAGCTCGTGGTGGATCGGCGTGGCAAGGAGCCGGCCGCCGCGACGGCGAAACGCGTTGTGGAAGTGGCGAAGCGCAACGGGGTGCTCCTTTCGACCGATGGACCGGCGGACAACGTTCTGAAGATCAAGCCGCCGGTTGTGCTGAGCCGGTCGCAAGCGCGGCAAGCGGTGGAAGTGCTCGACCGCGCACTGCGGGAGTCCGGTTCGGCCAGGTGAACCGCGATGAGCACGGTGCGTTGCTCCGGTTGCTCGCCGTGCTCCCCGGGCCGGCCAGGGGAAAGCGCCCGCCCGTACGTGCTGGGGGTGATGAAGATCGTTTTTGTCACGCTAACGTGTGATCGTGTTCAGGGTTAGTGGCGATGCGCCGGAGTCGGTCTTCTCCGGGCAGGCTCAGCGGACCAGGCGGTTGCACGCGGTTCATCGACCGCCGGCCCGCTCCGCGCCTCCGGTGGACGTCGCCGAGGCCGAGGAGTTCCTGCGGCTGTTCCACGCCGAGAACCGGGATTCCGGATCGCTGCAGCAGCGGCTGGACCGGATGCGCTACGAGATCGACACCGTCGGTAGCTACCGGCACACCCCGCAGGAGCTGACCTTCGGCGCGCAGGTGGCATGGCGCAACAACGCCCGCTGCATCGGGCGGCTGTACTGGCGGAGCCTGAAGGTGCGGGACCTGCGCGACGTGCACACCGTTTCCAGCGTCGCGGCGCACTGCGTGCAGCACCTGCGGATGGCCACCAACAACGGCAAGATCCGCCCGGTGATCAGCGTGTTCCCGCCGGAGATCCCGCAGCGCCCGGCGCCGCGGATCTGGAACGAGCAGCTGATCCGCTACGCCGGTTACCGGCGCCCGGACGGCTCGGTGCTGGGCGATCCGCGATACGTGCAGTTCACCGACGCCTTGATCGGCTTCGGCTGGCGCCCGCCGGCGCAGCGCTCCGCGTTCGATGTGCTGCCGCTGGTGGTGGAGACCGCCGACGAGGGGCCGCACATGTTCGCGCTGCCCGCGGAGCTGGTCAAGGAGGTTCCGCTGAGCCATCCCGAGCTGCCCTGGTTCGCCGAGCTCGGGCTGCGCTGGCACGCCGTCCCGGTGATCAGCAACATGCGGCTGCGCATCGGCGGGGTGTCGTACCCGGCGGCGCCGTTCAACGGCTGGTACATGGGCACCGAGATCGGCGCCCGGAACTTCGGCGACACCGACCGCTACGACCTCGTCCCGGTGGTGGCCGAGAAGCTCGGGCTGGACACCTCGCGCGAGGACACGCTGTGGCGGGATCGCGCGCTGGTGGAGCTCAACCGCGCGGTGCTGCACTCCTACCAGCAGGCCGGGGTGACCATCACCGACCACCACACCGAGTCGAAGCGCTTCCTGACGCACCTGGCCAAGGAGGAGGCGGCGGGCCGCAAGTGCCCGGTGGACTGGTCCTGGATCGTGCCGCCGATGTCGGGCTCGCAGACCCCGGTCTTCCACCGCTACTACGACGAGGACCCGCAGCGCCCGGACTTCCTCCTCGACGACGACGCCACCCGCCGCGGCCTCGAAGGCGGCCCGCCCCGCTTCGGCACCGGCGCGAGGCCGTAGTTCGGCGCGGCGGCCCGGCCCGATGCCGCCTGCTGGTATTCATGTCGTCATGAACGACCAGCCAGTCGGCGGGACCCTCGCGCGGATCAGGGCCACGTTGCCCGCGCTGCTGCCCAGCGAGCAGCGGGTCGCCGAGGTGGTGCTCGCCCGGCCGAAGGAGGTCATCGACTGGTCGGTGGCAGACCTGGCCGCGGCCGCCAACACGTCCTCGGCGACGGCGGTGCGGGCCTGCCAGCACCTCGGTTTCCGCGGGTTCCAGCAGTTGCGGTTGCTGCTGGCGCGGGACATCGGCGCCGGGGTGCAGCAGGTCAATCCCGAGTTCGGGCCGGACGATCCGCCCGAGGCCGTCGCGTCGGCGGTGTTCGGCGCGGTGAGCGCCGCCGTGGCGGAGGGGATGAGCACCGTGGACACCGGTGCGCTGGCCCGGGCGGCGGATCTGCTGACCGGTGCGCAGCGGCTGCTGTTCGTCGGCAACGGCGGTTCGGCGTTCGTCGCGCAGGCCGCGGCTCTCCGGTTCGTCAGCACCGGCCTCCCCGCGGATGCGCCGGCGGATGCGGTGACGCAGCAGATCACCGCTCGGTTGCTGGGCTCGGCGGACGTGTGTGTGGCCGTGAGTTCCAGCGGCGCCAACGAGTTGACGGTGCGCGCCGCCGAAGCGGCCCAGAAGGCGGGGGCCGCGGTGATCGGGGTGACCGGCTTCGCGCGGTCGCCGTTGATCGGCGTCACCGACATCGCGCTGGTGACCGGCACGTCCTCGCCGCTGGCCGCGCACAACGTGATGTCCGGCCCCATGACGCAGCTCGCGCTGCTGGTGTCGTTGCACATCACCGTGGGATTCCGGCGCACGGACCGCTCCCAGGAGGTGCTGGAGGAGGTCTGGCAGATCATCTCGCCGGACCAGCGCCGCAGCTGATCGCCCGCTGAATCCTGGCCGGCCGGACGGACTCCGCTCGGCTGCCGGTCATCTCCCGTTCACGACGCCCGCCGACACTTCCCGTGTAAGCGCGTACCAAAGATTTGTTGATCTATGGAACGCGAATTCATAGGAGGAGTCGTGGGACAGATTCGCCTCGACCGGCTGAGCCGGCGCTTCGGCACCGTCGCGGCGGTGGACGGGATAGACCTCGAAATCGAACACGGAGACTTCCTGGCGTTGCTCGGCCCCAGCGGCTGCGGGAAGACGACCCTGCTGCGCATGATCGCCGGGCTCCTGCCGCCCAGTGAGGGGCGGATCCTGGTCGACGGCGAGGACGTCACGGACGTGCCGCCCAAGCGGCGCGACCTGGCGATGGTCTTCCAGAGCTACGCCCTCTACCCGCACCTCACCGTCGCGAGCAACATCGGGTTCCCGCTGCGGGTCCGGCGCCGCCCGCGCGCGCAGGTGCGGGAGCGCGTCGAGGCCGTGGCCGGCCAGCTCGAACTCGGCGGGCTGCTCGACCGCCGCCCCAAGGAACTCTCCGGCGGCCAGCGGCAGCGGGTCGCGCTGGCCCGCGCGCTGGTGCGGGACCCGAAGGCGTTCCTGATGGACGAGCCGCTGTCCAATTTGGACGCCAAGCTGCGCACCGCGACCCGGGTGGAACTGGCGGCGCTGCACCGGCGCCTGGGATCCACCTTCATCTACGTCACGCACGACCAGGTCGAGGCGATGACCATGGCCACCCGGATCGCGCTGATCGACGGCGGCCGGCTGGAGCAGGTCGGCAGCCCGGCGGAGGTCTACGACGAGCCCGCTTCGGTGTTCGTCGCCGGATTCCTCGGCGCGCCGCCGATGAACCTGCTGCCCGCCAGGGTGCGCGCCGAGGACGGCCGGGTGCGGGTCACCGCGTCCGATGCGGACGTTCCGCTGTGGCGCGGGCGCACCCCGGACCAGGACGTGGTGCTGGGCATCCGCCCGGAACACCTGTCCTTCGCCGCGCTCACCGAGGAAACCGGGGAGCGGCCGCTGCTACGCGGTGCGGTGCGGGCGGTGGAGAACCTCGGCAGCGAAGAGGTGGCGATCTGCGATGTCGGCGGCGCGGACGTCGCGGTCCGCGGCCCCCGGCCGCTCGGCGTGATCGCGGGCGAGGCCGTGGCCCTGACCGCCGATCCGAGCCGGATCCACCTCTTCGACGCGCCCACCGGACGCCGCCTGGTGTGGCAGGAGGAACCCGTCCCAGTCGGCGCGTCCTGACCCTCGTTTTGCCTGGTGAGTGCCCGTGCGCGTTTTGTGTCGCTATAGCAGCACAAAACACGCACGGCTCCTGACCAGCGGAAACAGTCTTACCCCAGTTAGGAGAATTCAGCGTGAAACCGCAACGCCGGTACGCCGTCGGCGCGCTGCTCTGCGCCGTGGCGGTGCTGGCCACCGCCTGCGGCGGCCTCGGCAGCACGGCGCAGAACGCCGGCTCCGCCGAAATCGTCCCCGAACTCGATCCGAACCAGCAGGTGGAGATCACCTTCGAGAGCTACAACCTGGCCACCGCCGGCGCGTGGTCGGACACGATCAACTCGCTGCTCGCCGACTTCCAGGCCAAGCACCCCAACATCAAGGTGCACGGGCAGCCCCCGCAGGGCGGCGGGCCGGCCGGCAGCAGCACCGTCTCCAGCGTGCAGAGCCAGCTCGTGGTCGGCAAGGCGCCGGACGTCGCGCAGCTGACCTTCGGCGACCTCGACTACGCCGTGCACAACCTCCGGCCGAAGGCACTCGACGACCTCGTCGGCCGGGACGCCGTGCAGGCCCACTTCGAAGGCACGCACCCGATGCACCCGCGAGCCCGGGAACTGGCCAAGCTGGACGGCAAGACCTACGGCATGCCCTACGTCTTCTCCACGCCGGTCCTGTACTACAACGCCGACCTGTTCCGGCGGGCCGGGCTCGACCCGGACAAGCCGCCCGCCACCTGGGCCGAGGTCCAGCAGGCCGCCCTGGCGATCAAGAGCAGCACGGCCACGCCCGGCGTCTACCTCGACTGCCTCACCAAGACCGCGGGCGACTGGTGCCTGCAGGGCCTGATCCGCTCCAACGGCGGCCAGGTGATCTCCGCCGACCGCAAGACGCTCACGTTCGCCGAACCGCCCGCGGTCGAGGCGATCTCGATGGCCCAGCAGCTGGTGAAGTCGGGCGCCGGCCCGGACCTCAGCCAGGCGCAGGCGATGGAGGCCATGGGGCGCGGTCAGCTCGGCATGTTCCTGGAAACCAGTGCCCTGCAAGGGACTCTGCAGTCGCAGTCGGCCGGGAAGTGGGAGCTGCGGGCGGCGCCGATGCCCGGCTTCGGGGAGAAGCCGACCATGCCGACGAACTCCGGCTCCGCGCTGTTCGTGATGTCCGACGACAAGGCGAAGCAGCGGGCCTCCTGGGAACTGATCAAGTACCTCACCAGCGACGCGGCGTACCAGCAGATCTCGGCGAAGATCGGCTACCTGCCGCTGCGCACCGGCCTCGTCGACGACCCGAACGGCCTCAAGCCGTGGGCGGACCGCAACCCGCTCGTTCGCCCCAACCTCGCGCAGCTCGACCGGCTGGAACCGTGGGTCTCCTTCCCCGGCGACCACTACGTGCAGATCCGCGACCTGATGCTGCAGGCAGTGGAGAACTCCGTTTACCGGGGCCAAGATCCGCAGGCGACCATGTCCGAGGCCCAGCGCCGGGCCACCGAACTCATGCCGCGCTCATGAGCACCGCAACGCGGCGGCACGCGCCGCTGACCGGCACGCACAACGTCCGCGACATCGGTGGCTATCCCACCGCTGACGGCCGGTGGACCCGTTGGAACACGTTGATCCGCGCCGATGCGCTGCACCGGTTGACCGACGACGGGCGGGCGCACTTCACCGCGCTCGGCCTGCGCACCGTGCTGGACCTGCGAGAACGAGCCGAGCGGGAGCACGCGCCGGATGCGTTCGGTGAGCCTTCGCCGGTGCTGCTGGCGCTGCCGATCTTCGACGGCGGGCTGAACCCGTCGGTGGTGGACCTCCCGGAGATCTACCGGCGGATGGTCGACGACTTCGGCGACCGCCTGACGCTCGCCGTGCGCGAGCTGTGCCGGCCCGGCGCGCTGCCCGCCGTGGTGCATTGCAGCGCGGGCAAGGACCGCACCGGCGTCGTCGTGGCCCTGGCGCTTTCGGTGGCCGGGGTCGCGCCGGAGGTGATCGCCGAGGACTACGCGCTGACCAGCGAATTCCTCGGCGAGGAGTACCTGGCCGACATAGAGCGCCGGATGGCCGCGCTCGGGCTGCCCCAGCAGCTGCGCGACAACGCCGTCGCGTGCCCGCCCGAACTGATCCTCGACACCCTGACCCGGATCACCGACGAGCACGGCACCGTGCCGGACTTCCTGCTCGCCCACGGCGCCACCGAAGCGGAACTCGACGCCCTCCGCGCCGCCCTCGTGTCGTGAGCGAAAAAGCCGGTAAGAACCGGCTTTTTCACTCACGACCCCGCGAAAACTCCTGAGGAGCCCCGAAATGTCCCTGCCCGAGCACACCATCATCCAGATCAGCGACACCCACATCGTCCCCGAGGGCGAGTTCCTGCACGGCCGAGTCGACACCGCGGCGAACCTGACCGCGGCGCTGGAAGACGTCGAAAAGCTGGCCACCGCGCCGCATGCGGTGCTGCTCAGCGGCGACCTGGCCGACACCGCGGACCCCGCCGCCTACCAGCGGCTGCGCACGATCGTCGAGTCCTTCACCGAGCGCACCGAGATCCCGGTGCTGTACGCGATGGGCAACCACGACGAGCGCGCCGCGTTCCGGGCGGGCCTGCTCGACACCGATGGCGTCGAACCGTACGACTACGTGCAGATGTTCGGCGACCTGCGGCTGATCGTGCTCGACAGCACGGTTCCCGGCCACCACCACGGCGAGCTGACCGACGAGCAGCTTTCGTGGCTGGCCGACGAGCTCTCCGCCCCGGCGCCGCGCGGCACGGTGCTCGCCCTGCACCACCCGCCGATGGATTCGCCGATCCCGCTGATGGATGCGGTCGCCTTCCACGGCGTCGACCGGCTGGCCGAGGTGCTGCGCGGCAGCGACGTGCGGATCGTCGTCAGCGGTCACGCGCACTACCCGTCGGCGGGCCTGCTCGGCGGTGTGCCGGTGTGGATCAGCGGCGCCAGCGCCTACACCCAGGACGTGCTGATCGAGCAGAACGGCCTGCGCGGGTTCGTCGGCGGCGCCTACACCCGCATCGACGTCTTCGAGGAGACCGCGATCGCGACGTCGATTCCCATCGGCGCCAAGGAAACCGTCTACGAGATCACCGCCGAGCAGCTGACGGCGTACATGGAGCAGGAGAACTGAGACGTGCTGGTCCCGGTCGCTCGACCGGCAGCACCGGCAGCGGAGAGCCGGCCCGCCCGGCTCTCCGCGGCGCGGCGGCTGCGCGGTCTGCTCCCGCCACTGCTGTACCTGGCTCCGGCCGCGGTCTTCCTCTACGCGTGGACGTACCGGCCGCTGGGCCAGGCCTTCCAGCTCTCCTTCTACAACTGGAACCTGCTGCCCAGCTCGCCCATGACACCGGCAGGCCTGGACAACTACGCGCGCGTCGTGCAGCTCCCGGAGATGGGGCAGGCGGTGTGGAACACCGTGATCTACATGGCCGCGCTGCTGCCGTTCACGGTGCTGATCCCGATCGTCGCCGCGCTGCTGGCCCGGCGGATCCGGGGCCGCGCCCGAACCGCTTACCAGGCCTTGATCTTCGTGCCCACGCTGGTGACACCGGTGGCGAGCGCCGCGGTGTGGCGGTGGCTGCTGGATCCGAACAGCGGGCCGGTGAACCGCGTCATCGCGGCGTTCGGCGGCGAGCCGGTCAACTTCTTCCGGGAACCGGGCGCCGCGATCGTGGCGATCATCGCCATCTCGGGGTGGAGCCTGCTGGGCTTCGCCACCCTGGTCGTCTCGGCCGGCCTGGCCGGGATCAACGGCGACTACGCCGCCGCGGCATCGCTCGACGGCGCGTCCCGCTGGCAGACGACGCGGTGGATCACGCTGCCGCTGCTGTCGCCGACGGTGCTGTTCCTGGTGCTGATGACCACCCTGCTGTCGGTGCAGATCACCTTCCCGCTGATCGACGTGCTTTCGCAGGGCGGCCCGGACGGTGCCACCACGAACGTCTACTACCTGTTGTGGGAGTACGGCTTCCGCAACTTCGACGCGGGCTTCGCCGGAGCTGCCGGAACGGTGTTCTTCCTCGGGTTCGGACTGGTGGCGGTGTTCTTCGTATGGCTGTCCAACAAGTTGAGCTTCTACGACGACTGAGGGATCGAGATGCCGCTGACCGTGATGGCCGCGACGCCCGCGGCCGAGCAAGCTCCCGAACGCGTGGCCGCGGCCGCGGACGGGCCGGTGGGGGAGGACACCAGGGGCCGGTCGGTGGTCGGGCACGTCGTGCTCGTCCTGCTGTCGGTCGTCGCCGTGTTCCCGATCTACTGGATGTACGCGACGTCGCTGCGCGCGCCGTCGGACGCGTTGAGCCAGTCGTTGCTGCCGTGGCCGCTTTCGCTGGTGAACTACGAGTACGCGTGGCAGGCCATTCCGATGGCGAAGATGCTGGCGAACACCTTCGTGGTGGCCGCGGCCTCCAGCGTGGCGCAGCTGTTCGTCGCACTGCTGGCCGCCTACGCGTTCGCGGCCTGGAACTTCCCCGGCAAGGGCCTGCTGCACCTGCTGTTCGTCGGCGCGTGGCTGATTCCGTTCCAGGTCACCATGATTCCCAACTACGTGTACCTATCCCAGCTCGGGCTGCTGAACTCGCTGGCCGGAGTAGTGGTTCCGACGGTGTGCTCGACGATGGCGGTCCTGCTGCTGCGTCAGCACATCCAGGCGTTCCCGCGGGAACTCCTGGACGCGGCGCGGATGGACGGCCGCACCTCGTGGGGAACACTGTGGACGGTCGTGGTGCCGAACCTGCGACCAGCACTGGCGTCCATGTCGATCCTGCTGTTCATCTCGGCGTGGAACGATTATTTCTGGCCCGCGCTGGTCCTGCAGCGAACGGATTCGGTGCTGCAGATCGGCGTGCGCAGCTTCCTGTCCGCTGAAGGCGACAACTGGGGAGCGGTGATGGCGGCCTCCGGCCTGGCCTGCCTGCCGATCTTCGCGCTGTACCTGCTCCTGCAGCGCCAGGTGCTGGACGCCTTCGTCCGCTCCGGCCTCCGCTGAGGATCAGTCGCCGGAACACGCGGGCCAGGGCGCTCCCCACGATTCGGGTTCCAGGTCGAGGGCATTGCACAGGTAGCTGATCGTCCGGTACCAGCCGACCAGGACGATCAGCTCCACCAGTTGCGGTTCGCTGTACCGGTCGCGCAGCCGTGCCCACATCGCGTCGTCCAGGCTCGCGGTCGTGTCGAGCTGGTCGACGGCCGCGAGCAGCGTGAGCTCCGCTTCGCTCCAGGCCTCGGCGCTCGGCCGCGGCTCGACGGTGTCCACGAGCTGCTCGGCGCTCAATCCGACCTGCGGGCCGTAATGAGCGGCGTGCACGCCCCATTCGTAGCGAGCGCCGTTTCGTGCGGTGACCCGGTCGATGACGATCTCCCGATCGCGATCCGGGAGCCTTCCGTGGGCGAGCAGCCCGCTGCCCAGAACCCGCATCCGGGAGGCCAGCTCCGGGTGGACCTGGAGCACCCGGAACAGCAGCAGGGGATCGTGCGGGAAGTCCGGCGGGTGCCATTTGGCCAGTTCCGCCGGGTTTTCGGCTGGTGCGGGGATGCGGCTCACGGTGGCCTCCGGTGGTAGCCTCGTGCTTCGAAAAACGAAGCGTAGGTGGTTCGATTGTCGAAGCGCAAGGACTCGGAAGCCGATCCGTTGCCCGGCCGGCCGGTGCGAGGTTCGGAGTCCGGCCGCCCGGTCATGGCGGCGCTGGACCTGCTCGGCCGGCGGTGGACGCTGCGGATCCTGTGGGAACTGCACCAGCAGCCGGACGGCTTCCGCGGGCTCCAGGCCCGATGCGACGGAATGTCCAGCAGCGTCCTCGCCACCAGGCTGAACGAACTCTCGTCGGCCCGGCTCGTCGAGGGTGGATATCGCCTCACCCGGCTCGGCGAAGACCTGGTCGAAGCGATGGGGCCGATGGTCGAGTGGTCCCGGCGATGGGCCGACGAGCTGACCTGACCGCGAGTCTTCCGGGCCGCTCCGTCGAGGCATCTCTGCAGGTCAAAGCCCGTGAGTACTTTGTGTCGTTATAGCAACACAAAGCACTCACGGGCCTTGAGCAGCGCAAACGGCGCGCGATCGGCAGCCGGGTGCGGCCCGCCACGAATGGCGCATTGACTCGACCGGTGGGTGATCAATAGCGTCAGCAATCGTTTTCTGGGGAGGCATGGTTTACCGGGGGTGATCGACTTGGCTCGTCCGGAGGGGAACGTGAGCCGCCGCGGCTTCCTGCGCGGCGTCGGCGCCGCCGCCCTCGCCGCTCCCGCGCTGGCCGGATGCGCCCCGGCGCGGAACCCGCGCGAGATCACCTTCTGGAACTTCCTGGGGCCCGGTGGCGAGCCGAAGGCGCGCAGCGACTGGGTCGTGCGGGTGGCCGCCGAGTGGAACGCCACCCACCACGTCAAGGTCCGGCTGCGCTACGTGCCGACCAAGGACTACACGTCCGGGCCGACGCTGCAGACCTCGTTCAGCGCGGGCGCGGGGCCGGACGTCTTCATGCTCAGCCCGGGCGACTTCCTGCGCTACTACAACGGCGGCGTGCTCGCCGACCTCACCCCGCACCTGGATCCCGCGGTGCGGGCCGACTTCCTGCCGCAGGTCCTGCAGACCCGGCTGGTCGACGACCGGGTCTACGGCCTGCCGATGGAGATCGAGCCGCTCGCGCTCTACTACGGCGAGGCGGCCTTCGAGCAGGCGGGGCTCTCCGAGGGCGACCTGCCGCGCACCTGGGACGATCTGATCGCGGTGGCGGAGCGGCTGACGACGCCCGACCGCTTCGGGATGATGTTCGAGACGAATCCCGGCTACTACCAGAACTTCACCTGGTACCAGACGATGTGGATGGCCGGCGGCGAGGTGTTCACGGCCGATCAGCGCCGTTCCGCCTTCGACGGCCCGGGCGTGCACGCGGCCCTGCGGTTCTGGCAGGACACCGTGCGCGCCGGGGTCGCGCCGCGCCGGGTGCGGGGCGCGGGCGCCAACGACTCGATCTCCAACATCGCCGACGGGTACTGCGCGATGCAGCAGCTCGGGATCTGGGGCATCGCCGAAATCGCCGAGCAGGCACCGGATTTCCGCTACGGCGTCACGCCCATGCCCGCCCCGCCCGGCGGCACCTACACCACGTCGCTGGGCAGCTGGGCGCTGGTCGCCAACGCCAAGGGCGCCAACCCGGAGGCCGCGGCCGAGTTCGTGGTGTGGGCGCTCGGTTCCGCCGATCCGGCGTGCATCGAGCGGATGCGGCTGTGGAACACCGTCGCCAAGACGAACCTGCCGCCCCGCTACTCGGTGCAGCGCGCCGCCGAGGAGCACGGCGCGTTCGAGCACGGCCCGATGCGGGTGTTCGCCGAGCAGGTGATGGCCGAGGCCCGGCCCGAGCCGAGGTATCCGCCGGAGGTCTACCGGGCTGTCTCCGACGCGTTGCAGGCCTGCCACCTCGACGGCGCGGATCCGGTCGCGGCCGCCGGTGCCGCGGCCGAGCAGATCGACACGTTCCTGTCCACCTACGACGGAGCGCCGATCCATTGAGCACCCGACGAAGCGGAGACCGCAGATCCGACGCCGCGGCGGCGTTCGCCTTCCTCGCCCCGGACGGGATCGGGCTGCTGCTGTTCGTCGCGATCCCCACGGCCCTGGCGCTGGTGGTGGGCCTGTTCGACGTCGACGGCTTCGGCAACGTCTCCTGGGCCGGGCTGGACAACTTCCGGCTGATGGCCGGCGACGGCCTGCTGTGGCGCAGCTTCGGCATCACGGCCACCTACGCGGTGTTGTTCGTGCCGCTGGCGTTCGCCGCCGCGCTCGGGCTCGCGCTGCTGGTCAAGGACCACTTCCCGGGCGTCGGGATGGTGCGCGCCGCGCTGTTCCTGCCGAACGCGGTGAGCCTGGTGGTCATCGGGCTGCTGTGGCAGTTCCTGCTCTCCGACAAGACCGGCGCGGTCAGCCGGCTGACCGGCCTGGACGGCGTTTCCTGGCTCGGCGACCCGAATCTGGCGCTGATCACGCTGGTGCTGATCAGCGTGTGGTTCCTGATGGGCTACCAGATGCTCATCTTCCTCGGCGGCCTGCAGGACATCCCGCGCGAGCTGTACGACGCGGCCGTCGTCGACGGCAGCGGCCCGTGGCAGCGGTTCCGCCACGTGACCTGGCCGATGCTGCGCCCGACGAGCTTCTTCGTGCTGGTCACCTCGACGATCAACGCGGTCACCGGCATGCAGGTGTTCGACCTGGTCTTCGTCACCACCTCCGGCGGCCCGGCCAACGCCACCACGACCGTCGTCTACTACGCCTACCAGCAGGCCTTCCAGTTCGGCCGGTTCGGCTACGCGGCGGCGATCTGCGCGCTGCTCGTGCTCGCCCTCGGCGCGGTCACCAGCGCCATGTTCGCCCTGACGAGGGGAGGTCGTTTCGATGCATAGGATCTCCGGCAAGGCGGTGCTCGCCTACCTGGTCGCGCTGGTGACCGTCGCGCCGCTGCTGTGGTTGCTGCTCAGCGCCTTCCGCCCGGAATCGCAGCTGTACGACCTCGGCTGGCCCGCCGAACTGACGCTGTCCAATGTGGCCTACGTGCTGACCGAGGTGCCGTTCCTGCGCTACCTCGCCAACAGCGCGTTCGTGGCCGTCTCGGTCACCGTGATCGCGCTGTTCCTGCATTCGATGGCGGCCTACGCGCTGGCCCGGTTGTCCTTTCGCGGCAGGGGATTCGCGTTCGCCTCGGTGGTGGCGACGCTGCTGATCTCGCTGCCGGTGATCCTGGTGCCGCTGTTCATCGTGGTCCGCGGGCTGGGCATGGTCGACACCTACGCGGGCCTGATCGTGCCGGGCCTGTTCAACGCGTTCGGCATCTTCCTGCTCCGGCAGTTCTACCTCGGGGTGCCGCGGGAACTGGAGGAGGCGGCCCACCTCGACGGCTGCGGGCACTGGCGGATCTACTGGCACGTCATCCTGCCGCTGAGCCGCCCGATGCTGGCGGCGCTGGCGGTGCTGTTCTTCCTGGCAAACTGGAACTCGTTCCTGTGGCCGCTGGCGGTGGCGCAGGACGAGTCGCTGCGGGTCGTGCAGGTCGGGATCGCCTCCCTGCAGGGCCAGTACGCCTCGAAGCAGCACTACGTGCTGGCGGCGGCGATGCTCGCGGTGCTGCCGACGATCCTGGTCTTCCTCGTCGGCCAGCGGTGGCTGGTGGCCTCCCTCAAGACCTCTGGCCTCCGCTGACCGGTTGGCGATTTCGCGCGAAACCGCGACCGGGCGTTCTCGCGCGAAATCGCCGCCTGCGATCAGCCGTTCGCCTCCAGCTGGTTGGCGGCGCGGATCAGGCCGTCGAACAGGTCGCGCAGCACGACCAGCCACGTGACGGCGTCGGAGAGCGCCTTGCCGAGCGCCTTCATCAGCTGAACCGGCGATGCGCACCACCTGGGCGATCTTGCTGGTCGCCTGGGCGACCACCAGCGGCGCCGCGGCGCCGAGCGTGCAGGCGAGCTCGATGGCCCAGCTACCAGGGCACCGGCGATGCCCGACAGCAGGTCGCGGACCGCGGTGCGCACGCCGTTGACGACCTCGGCCATCCCAAGCGTCAGGCCCGCGATCGCGTGCGCGCCGCCACCGCGAACAGCGCGCCGGCCGTGCCACCGGCATCGGCGGCCGGCGCGAACGCCGGGATCAGTCCAACTAGGACAGTCGCGCCGCCGGCGAGGAATGCCACCCGGGGTGCGGACGAGGGATCGGTGCCGCCGCGCAGCACCAGCCAGCCCAGCTGCACCGCGGTCAGGGCGAGCGCGGCGATCACCGGCAGCAGCGCCCAGGAGCCGCCACCGATCGAGGCCAGCGCGCCGCAGGTGCCGGCGAGCAGCGCCGGGGCCACGCCGAGCGCGATGATCAGCAGGATCCGCCCCCGGCGCCACCGGGCTGCCAGCTGCGGATCTGCGGAGGCGGGGACTGACACGCTCCGAACCCTGGCAGATGGGGCAAAGCGGATCAATCGGGAGTCGCGCGGATCGCACCCGGCGCCGTGGCGTAGCTTGCCTGGTGTGCGGGCGTCGCGGTTGGTTTCGTTGCTGTGCTTGTTGCAGGTGCGTGAGGTCATGACCGGGCCGGAACTCGCCCGCGAGCTGGAGGTCTCCGAGCGGACGGTGGCCCGCGACGTGCTCGCGCTGGCGGCGGCCGGGGTGCCGGTGTACGCCGAGCGCGGGCGAACCGGCGGATACCGGCTGCTCGGCGGCTACCGGGCGAAGCTCACCGGGCTCCACCAGGCCGAAGCGGAGGCGCTGTTCCTCGCCGGCGTGCCGGGCCCGGCGAGCGACATGGGCCTCGGCGAAGCCGTCGCTGCCGCGAGGCTGAAGGCGTCGGCCGCACTGGCGCCGCCGTTCCGCGATGCGCCGCAACGGGTGGGGCAGCGGTTCCACCTCGACGCGCCCCGCTGGTTCCGCGAGGCCGAAACGCCCGCGGTGCTGCCGGAGCTGAGCCGAGCGGTGTGGCGCGACCGCAAGGTCATCGCCCGGTACCGGCGCGGCGACGAAGAGGTGCAGCGCGAACTGGAGCCGTACGGGCTCGTGCTCAAGGCAGGAGTCTGGTACCTGGCGGCCCGCCGCGACCAGCGGTTCCTGACCTACCGAGTCGACCGCTTCCGCGAGGTGGCGGTCGGCGATGAGGCGTTCGCCCGCGACGGAACCTTCGACCTCCAGGCGTTCTGGGACGAGAAGGCCGACGAGTTCGCCCGCTCCCTGCTGACCGAACACGTCGAGATCCGGATCAGCCCGGCGGGCCTGCGAAAACTGCACGCGACCACCGACGGCGCCGCGGCCCGCGAAGCGGAAGCGGCCGCGAGCGAACCCGACGCCGGAGGCTGGGTGACCACCACGTTCCCGGCGGAATCCCTGGAAGTGGCCTACGACCAGATCCTCGCGCTGGGCCCGGAAGCGGAAGTCCTCGCCCCACCGGACCTCCGCAACCGCCTGGCCGCAACGGCCACCCGCTTCGCCGCCCTCTACAACAACCCCACCTGAGGGCGCCTTTCGCCGGGCAACCCGGCGAAAGGCGTCCCGGTGGTCAGCGGTAGTCGGCCGGGTCGCCGGGCTTGCCGGGCCATTCGACTTCGAGGACGTAGCGCCAGGCGTCCGGCCGGGAGCCGTCCGAGTCCGTGAAGCCGTAGACCTTCGCCAGGTGGCCGCTGGACAGCGACTCCGCGTTCCAGCGGGCCACCTCCGGGTCCGTCGCCAGCGCGACCACCGCGCGGCCGACGAACTGCGGCGACTCGGAGATGCCGAAACCCTCCGGCGCCGTGGTGGACTCCCGCCAGTTCTCCTCGGTCACGCCGAAGAGTTCGAGCATCATCTCCGACCGCAGCCAGCCCGGCGTCAGCGAAACCGCCGTGCCGCCGTGCTTCTTCAACTCCTCGCCCTGCGCCCGGGCCAGGCGGTGCGCGGCGACCTTGACGATGTCGAAGAACGCGCCGCCCTCGCTGCGGTAGTACTGCTCGTGCACCTCCGCGGTGCCGTCGGTGAGCTCCACGACCAGCCCGCCCGGGCGCTTGCTCAGCAGCGCCAGCGCGAAGTGGCTGGTGATCATGTGCGCCTCGATGCCGACCCGCAGCCGCTGCAGGCCCTTGGTCAGATCCTGCTCCCAGATCGGCTTGTTCCAGTCCATCAGGTGCTCGCCGCCGAGGTCGTTGATCAGGATGTCCAGCCGCCCCTGCTCCGCCTCGATCCGCCGCACCAGCTCGCGGACCTGGTCCGGGTCGGTGTGGTCGACCTGGACCGCGATGCCGTTGCCGCCGGCCCGCGTCACCAGCTCGGCAGTGTCCTCAATGGTCTCCGGCCGGTCGTAGTCCGAGCGCTGGGTCCGAGTGCTGCGCCCGGTCCCGTAGACCGTCGCGCCGGCCCTCCCCAGCTCCACCGCGATCCCGCGGCCCGCACCGCGGGTCGCCCCGGCAACCAGCGCGACCTTGCCGTGCAGTTGTCCACTCATGTCTGGGATTCCTCCTGTTCCCTGATCGGTTCGGAAACGACCCTCGCAGCGAATCCGGACATCTGCCGTCAGGATTCCCCGATCGGTTCCGGATCGGCCCGCCACGCGAAAGGAGTTCATGCACCGGCTCTTCTGCCTGCCTCGACCGGGTGAGCGGTACTCGGGGTACGGTGTTGGTGGTGATCACGTCCACGACGTGAGCACCGCCAAGGGGAGGAACAAGACTGGGCTCGCTGCGGCGGAAGGACCCGCTGGGCGGCGGTGGAAGCGGTCAGGACGGAAGCGACGAGGTGCGCGGCACAACACACCTGCTGAAGCTCCCGGCGTGGCTGCTGGACGCGGAGGCAGTTGCTTGCCTACGGTCCGGACCGGGCACGGGAACGGCCGCACCTCGCATCCCGCGCCGACAGCGACCGGGGGAACCCGCGTCGGCGACGACCGGTACTGCGGCCGTCCCGGCGGTCGACGCAGAGAGCACAGAGCCACGATCAGGAAGGCGGATCCGATGACGCCCCCGCACAACTATCTCGCGGTGATCAAGGTCGTCGGCATCGGCGGCGGCGGCGTCAACGCCGTCAACCGCATGATCGAGGTCGGGCTCAAAGGTGTCGAGTTCATCGCGGTGAACACCGACGCGCAGGCCCTGCTGATGTCGGATGCCGACGTCAAGCTCGACATCGGCCGCGAGCTGACCCGCGGCCTCGGGGCCGGAGCGGCTCCGGAGGTTGGCCACAAGGCCGCCGAAGACCACAAGGAAGAGATCGAAGAGGTCCTCAAGGGCGCCGACATGGTGTTCGTGACCGCCGGCGAAGGCGGCGGCACCGGCACCGGCGGCGCGCCCGTCGTGGCGTCGATCGCGCGCAAGCTCGGCGCGCTGACCATCGGTGTGGTCACCCGGCCGTTCTCCTTCGAGGGCAAGCGCCGCGCGGCCCAGGCCGAACAGGGCATCAAGGAACTCCGCGAGTGCTGCGACACCCTCATCGTCATCCCGAACGACCGGCTGCTGCAGCTCGGCGACATCGGGGTGAGCCTGATGGACGCCTTCCGGTCCGCGGACGAGGTGCTGCTCTCCGGTGTCCAGGGCATCACCGACCTGATCACCACCCCGGGTCTGATCAACCTCGACTTCGCCGACGTCAAGAGCGTCATGTCCGGGGCGGGCAGCGCGTTGATGGGCATCGGCTCGGCCCGCGGCGAGGGCCGGGCGGTGCAGGCCGCGCAGAAGGCGATCAACTCGCCGCTGCTGGAGGCGTCCATGGAGGGCGCGCACGGCGTGCTGCTGGCCATAGCGGGTGGCTCCGATCTCGGGCTGTTCGAGATCAACGAGTCGGCGTCGCTGGTGCAGGAATCCGCGCACCCCGAGGCCAACATCATCTTCGGTACGGTCATCGACGACTCGCTGGGCGACGAGGTGCGGGTGACCGTGATCGCGGCCGGGTTCGACTCCGGCACGCCCACCCACAAGAAGCTCGAACCGACGAAGGTCGGCGCACGCACCGAGGAACCCGAGCCGGCTCCGGTCGTGGAGAAGCCCGCGCCGCAGCCGGTGGCGAGCGAGCCCGCGCCGCAGCCCGCGCCGCAGCCGACGCAGCAGCAGCAGCCGGCTCCGGCGCCGCAGCCCGCTCCGCCGGTGCAGCCCACCCCGCCGCCCGCTCCGCAGGCGGAACAGCCGGTTCCGGCGCAGCCGGAGCCCGCGCCGGAACCGCAGCAGCGGCCGAATCTCGGCCAGCGGTCCGGGCTGTTCGGCAGCGACGGCCCCTCGACCGGGCAGCAGAACGTCTCGGTGCCCACCCGCGCCGGCGGCGGCTACCCGACGCACGGCGGCACCCCCACCGCGGGCCGCTCCGGTGCGTTGCCCAACCGCGGCATCCCGGTGAACGACGACACCGACGACGACGTCGACATACCGCCCTTCATGCGCCGCTGAAGCGCGGTGCCCGCACCGCGCGGCGCATGAGCGAGAATCGACACCGGAAACGCCACGTTTCCGGTGTCGACTTGTGTTCGGGAGGCTGAGCAGCAGTGCGGATTCGGCGCGTGATCACCACGCGGGAGGGCGGGAGTTCCCGGCCGCCCTTCGACTCCTTCAACCTGGGCGGCCGGGTGGGCGACGATCCCGCAGCCCTGGCGGCGAACCAGCGCAAGCTGGCCGACGGCATCGGCCTGCCCGAGGACCGTCTGGTGTGGATGGAGCAGATCCACGGGCGCACCGCGACCATCGTCGACGGGCCGCAGCCCGCGCCGGTGGAGGCGACCGATGCGCTGGTGACCGCCGAACCGAAGCTGGCGCTGATCGCGCTCACCGCGGACTGCGTGCCGGTGCTGCTCGGCGATCCCGAGACCGGCGTGGTTTCTGCGGTGCACGCCGGCCGGGTCGGCGCGCGCGTGGGAGTCCTCGTCGCGGCGCTGAAGGCGATGCAGGAGGCTGGCGCCCGGCTGGACCGCATCGAGGCGCTGCTCGGCCCGGCGGCCTGCGGCGAGTGCTACGAGGTGCCCGCCGAGATGCAGGCCGACGTCGAGAAGCACCTGCCCGGCAGCGCGTGCAAGACCCGCAAGGGCACCGCCGGGCTCGATCTGCGCGCGGGGCTCTGGGAGCAGCTGGCTGCGGCCGGGATCGCAAAGATCGGCGTCGATCCGCGCTGCACCATGGAATCCCCGGAGCTCTACAGCCATCGCCGCGACAGCGGGCGCACCGGACGGTTCGCCGCGGCGATCTGGGCCGAGCCGGAGGCGACCGAGTGAGCGAGGAGTTGCGGCGGGCCGAGCTGGCGGAGTCGCTGCGGGAGGTCCGCGACCGGGTCGACCGCGCCTGCCGCGCGGCCGGGCGGCAGCCCGACGAGGTCGAGCTGCTCGCGGTGACCAAGACCTTCCCGGCATCGGACGCGGCCCTGCTGGCCGATCTCGGGCTGACCGAGTTCGCCGAGAACCGGGAGCAGGAGGCGCGCGGGAAGGTCACCGAGTTCGCCGGGCTGCGGCCGGCGGCGGAGGTGCGCTGGCACATGGTCGGGCAGCTGCAGCGGAACAAGGCCCGGGCGGTGGTCCGCTGGGCCGACGTCGTCGAGTCGGTGGACAGCGAGCGGCTCGTCGAGGCGCTGGGCCGGGCCACCGCGAACGCCCTGGACGCGGGAGAACGGGAGCGGCCGCTGGACGTCTTGTTGCAGGTGAGCCTGGACGAGGCGACCGGGCGCGGCGGCTGCCGTCCGGAGGACGTGCCGGCGCTGGCCGATATGATCACGCGTACGAGTGGTCTTAGGCTGCGGGGAGTGATGGCAGTCGCCCCGTTGGGTGGCGAACCCGATGTGGCTTTTGCCACACTTTCCAAGATCTCCGAGCGCCTGCGCCGAGATCACCCCGAAGCTGGCGAAGTGTCGGCGGGGATGTCCGGCGACCTGGAAAGTGCCGTTGCCCACGGCTCGACCCGGGTGCGTGTCGGAACCGCGCTGCTCGGTGGGCGGCGGTTAACCTCGCCGTAGCCGTGAACAGGGGGGTCGAAGGCCGGCCGCCTCGTGCTCGGTGCTAAGGAGTCGCAGAGGAAGGGCATGCCGATGAGCGCTTTGCACAAGTTGAAGGCCTACTTCGGCATGGTCCCGGCCGACGAGGTGGACGACTACGACGACGAGCCCGGCTATCGCGATCGGTACTCCGACACCGACCGCGATGCCTACGACGGCCCGTCGGACCGGGTCGGTGCACGTCGCCGGGTCGGCACCCGCGGCGGCTACCAGGCGGAAGCCGAGGTGGAATCGGACAACTTCGTCGAGGAGTACCGCGAGCCCGCGGCACGGCCCCGGCGGCAGTGGACGCCGGACCCGCCGGTCCGCAGTGCGGCACCGGCCGACCCGCCGCGGGAGTCCGTCTCGCGGCTGCGGGCGGTCACCGACACGGGCACCCAGCTCAACTTGAGCAAGATCACAACGCTGCACCCGCGCAGCTACAGCGAGGCCCGCACGATCGGCGAGCAGTACCGGGACGGAACGCCGGTGATCATGAACCTGACCGAGATGGAGGAGGCCGACGCCAAGCGCCTGGTCGACTTCGCCGCAGGTCTGGCGTTCGCGCTGCGGGGCTCGATCGAGAAGGTCACGAACCGCGTGTTCTTGCTCTCACCGCCGAACGTGGACGTCGCGGCGGAGGACAAGCGGCGGCTGGCCGAGGGTGCCTTTTTCAACTACGGGTGAGTGGTGGCACAGTTGAGGCGTGAACCCGGTGCAGATCGTCCTGTTTTACGTTCTGTTCTTCTTCTGGCTGCTGCTCACGGCCCGTATTGTGATCGAACTCGTTCGAGTGTTCGCTCGCGATTGGCGGCCTGTCGGAGGGGTTGCAATCGCGTTGGAGAGCATCTACACAGTGACCGACCCACCCGTAAAGTTGGTGCGTCGGGTGATTCCGACGGTCCGGATCGGCGGCGTCGGACTGGACCTATCGATTATGGTGCTGCTGCTGGTCGTGTTCATACTGATGCGACTGGTGCAGCCCGGGTGACGGGGAACCCGGGCTACCCGCAGCCGAGGAGTGCGTGAGGTGATCTTGTGGGCTTGACCCCCGCCGACGTGCATAACGTCGCGTTTAGCAAACCTCCGATCGGTAAGCGGGGCTACAACGAGGACGAGGTAGACGCATTCCTCGACCTGGTTGAAGCCGAGCTTGCCCGGCTGGTGGAGGAGAACAACGACCTGCGCAGCCAGGTGGAGCAGCTGGAGTCCCAGCTGCAGACCGCGCAGGTCGACTTGGACGACGCGCGCAGCCAGGCCGCGTCGGTTCCCTCGACCCCGGCCGCCCCACCGGAGGAACCGCGCCGGCTTACCCCGGTCCCGGCGCCGACCGCTGCCGAGCAGACCTCCCCGGGCGGTGATCACCACGTGCAGGCCGCCAAGGTGCTGGGCCTCGCGCAGGAGATGGCCGACCGGCTGACCGGCGAGGCCAAGGCCGAGGCCGACGGCATGTTGTCCGAGGCGCGGACGAAGTCCGAGCAGCTGCTGTCCGAAGCGCGCTCGAAGTCCGACAGCATGGTCAACGAGTCCCGGACCCGTGCCGAGACGATGCTCAACGACGCCCGTACGCGGGCCGAGACGCTGGAGCGGCAAGCCCGCGACAAGGCAGCCAGCCTGGAGCGCGACGCGCAGCGCAAGCACGCCGAGGTGATGGGCAACATCACGTCGGAGAAGAACGCCCTCGAGAAGAAGATCGAGACCCTGCGCACGTTCGAGCGCGAGTACCGCACTCGACTGCAGACCTACCTGGAGTCGCAGCTGCGCGAACTGCAGGACCGGGGCTCGGCCGCGCCCGCGGACAGCAGCGGCAGCCGGTCGTCCGGTCAGCAGGCCAGCTACAGCTTCGGGGCGCGCGCAGCCGAAGCCGGCTGAGCAAGTTCGTTCGCATCGGCGGCGACGGGTCGAACGCCCGTTGCCGCCGACGTGTATCCGGACCGTTCGGCGAGGGGCGTGAGGTCGCGTGCTGTTGGTCGTGCTGCTGCTGGTCCTGGCGGCCGGCGGTGTTCTTGCCGGTGCGGTCGCCGCCGGCGAACCGGATCTGGCGTGGCTGTCGGTGTTGATCAGCGTCGCCGGGGTGGCGCTGCTGGTCGCCGATCGGCGACGGCGCCGGGCGGGGCCGCGCGAGCGGCCGCCGGCGGAGCCCACGCCGACCGACGGCAAGGAGCCGGGCGAGGAGCGCAGCAACGCCGCGGACGCGGCGGATCCGGGCGCCGAGGTGCTGGTGCTCGACGAGCGGCCGCGCTACCACGTGAGCACCTGCGAGTGGATCGGCGATCGGAAGACGATCGCGCTGCCGCTGCGCGAGGCTCGGGAGCTCGGCTTCACGCCGTGCGGGCGTTGCGCGCCGAACGCCACGCTGGCCGCCGAGGTCCGCCGGGCTTAGCGCCGTTTCGACTGAAACCGCGCACCGGTGAAAACCGGTGGCGGGTGCCCGGTACTCTGGACTGACCAGGCATTGATCCGGCCATCACCGGGGAGCCTCCGGAAGAACGGGTGCCCGGCCGGGGCGCCTCAGTAGAACCGGACGGGTCCAGCCCGTCACAGCTGGCAACGAGTGGTCGTCGGCGTCGGTCGGCGGCAAGCGGGGTGGTACCGCGGATCTCGTGCGGGCATGCGCGCGAGGTGTCGTCCCCGTGTGGACACCGATGTTCCGGTGACCGTGCGGCGGAAACGACACACCGCGAGGAGCGCATCCGCGATGGCTTATCCCAAGGTTCAGTTCGGCGACGCCGGTGAGCGCGGCGTGGCGGCCCAGCCCGTGTTCCCCGAGATCGAGCGCCAGGTGCTGGATTTCTGGGCCGACGACAAGACTTTCCGGGCCTCGGTGCAGGCTCGCGAGCCCGGTTCTAACGGCTCCAACGAGTTCGTCTTCTACGACGGGCCGCCGTTCGCCAACGGGCTCCCGCACTACGGGCACCTGCTGACCGGCTACGTCAAGGACGTGGTGCCGCGCTACCAGACGATGCGCGGCCGCCGGGTGGAGCGCCGGTTCGGCTGGGACTGCCACGGGCTGCCCGCCGAGGTGGAGGCGGAGAAGCAGCTCGGCATCACGTCGAAGTCCGAGATCGAGCAGATGGGCGTCGCCGCGTTCAACGACGCGTGTCAGGCCTCGGTGCTGCGCTACACCGCCGAGTGGGAGGACTACGTCACCCGGCAGGCCCGGTGGGTGGACTTCGACAACGACTACAAGACGCTCGACCTGGACTACATGGAAAGCGTCATGTGGGCCTTCAAGACCCTGTGGGACAAGGGTCTGGTCTACGAGGGCTTCCGGGTGCTCTGGTACTGCTGGCGGTGCGAGACGCCGCTGTCCAACACCGAGACCAAGATGGACGACGTCTACCGCCAGCGGCAGGACCCGGCGGTGACCGTGGGCCTGCGGCTCAACGCGCCAGGCAAGGCCTTCGACGGCGCGCTGGCCCTGGTGTGGACGACGACCCCGTGGACCATGCCGTCGAACTTCGCGGCGGCCGTGCACCCGGACGTGGACTACGTGCTGGTCGCGCCGCCCAACGCCACCGAGCGCTACGTGCTGGCCGAGGCGCGGCTCGGCGCGTACGCGCGGGAGCTCGGCGAGGACGTGGCCGAGCACGTGGTGGAGCGGGTCAAGGGGGCCGACCTGCTCGGTGTCCGCTACACACCGCCGTTCGACTTCTTCGTCGGCAACCGCAACGCCCACCAGGTGCTGCCAGGGGAGTTCGTCACCACCGAGGACGGCACCGGAATCGTGCACATCGCGCCGTTCGGTGAGGACGACAAGGCCGTCACCGATGCGGCGGATGTCGAGCTGGCTGTCCCGGTCGACGCCCACGGCCAGTTCACCGCCGAGGCTCCGCCGTACGAGGGCCAGCACATCTTCGACGCCAACAAGCAGATCATCCGCGATCTCAAGGACGCCGGGCTCCTGCTGCGGCACGAGACCTACGACCACCCGTACCCGCACTGCTGGCGCTGCGACAACCCGCTCATCCAGCGTCCGGTGTCGTCCTGGTTCGTGGCGGTCAGCCAGTTCAAGGACCGGATGGTAGAGCTGAACCGGCAGATCAACTGGGTGCCGGGCCACATCCGGGACGGCCAGTTCGGCAAGTGGCTGGAGAACGCCCGCGACTGGAACATCTCCCGGAACCGGTACTGGGGCTCGCCGATCCCGGTGTGGGTCTCCGACGACCCGGCCTACCCGCGCACCGACGTCTACGGCTCGCTGGACGAGCTGGAGCGCGACTTCGGGGTGCGGCCGGCGAACCTGCACCGCCCGGAGATCGACGACCTGACCCGGCCGAACCCAGACGACCCGACCGGGAAGTCGACGATGCGCCGGGTGCCGGAGGTGCTGGACTGCTGGTTCGAGTCCGGCTCGATGCCGTTCGCCCAGGTGCACTACCCGTTCGAGAACTCGGAGTGGTTCGAGCACCACTACCCGGGCGACTTCATCGTCGAGTACAACGGCCAGACCCGCGGCTGGTTCTACCTGCTGCACGTGCTGGCGACGGCGCTGTTCGACCGGCCGGCGTTCACCAACGTGCTGGCGCACGGCATCGTGCTGGGTGACGACGGCCTGAAGATGTCGAAGTCCAAGCGCAACTACCCGGACGTCAACGAGGTCTTCGACCGCGACGGTTCCGACGCGATGCGCTGGTTCCTGATGGCCAGCCCGATCCTGCGCGGCGGCGACCTGGTGGTCACCGAGCGCGGCATCCGGGACGCGGTGCGCCAGGCGGTGCTGCCGCTGTGGAACTCCTGGTACTTCCTGGCGCTGTACGCCAACGCCGAGGGCATCTCCGGCGAGTCCAAGGTGGACAGCAAGCACGTGCTGGACCGGTACATCCTGGCCAAGACGCACGAGCTGGTCGGCGACGTGCAGTCCGCAATGGACTCCTTCGACCTCGCGGGCGCCTGCTCGGACGTGCGGGACTTCCTGGAGGTGCTGACCAACTGGTACGTGCGCCGTTCCCGCGACCGCTTCTGGTCCGGTGACCGGGACGCGATCAACACGCTGCACACCGTGCTGGAGGTGACCTGCCGGGTGGTGGCGCCGATGCTGCCGCTGACCGCGGAGGCGGTCTGGCGCGGGCTGACCGGCGGCCGCTCGGTGCACCTGGCGGACTGGCCGCTGGTCGACGAGCTGCCCGCGGACGCCGCGCTGGTGACCGCGATGGACGAGGTGCGCCAGGTGTGCTCGGCAGCGTCGGCGCTGCGCAAGTCCAACAAGCTGCGGGTGCGGTTGCCGCTGGCCAAGCTCGTGGTCGCCACCCCGGACGCGGAGGCGCTGCGGCCCTTCGCGGACCTGATCCGCGACGAGGTCAACGTCAAGGACCTGGAGCTGAGCAACGACGTCGCCGCGCACGGTCACTTCGAGATCGCGGTGAACGCGCGGGCCGCCGGTCCGCGGCTGGGCCGCGACGTGCAGAAGGTGATCAAGGCGGTGAAGTCGGGCGAGTGGCAGCGCACCGGCGGCACCGTGGTCGCGGCGGGCATCGAGCTGCAGGAGAACGAGTTCGACGAGCGGCTGGTCTCCACCGACCCCGGCGCGGCCTCGGCGCTGCCCGGCGGCAAGGGCCTGGTGGTGCTGGACACCGAGGTGACCCCGGGGCTGGCGGCCGAAGGCCTGGCCCGCGACGTGGTCCGCGTCGTCCAGCAGGCCCGCAAGGAGGCGGACTTCCAGGTTTCCGACCGGATCGCGGTGGCGATCTCGGCCCCGGCCGAGGTCCTGTCGGCCGTCGCCGCGCACCGCGAGTTCATCGCGGCCGAAACCCTGGCGAACGCGGTCGAGCCCGGCGACGTGGCGGACGGCTTCACCGGCGCCGTCGGCGAGGGCACCGAGATCAAGGTCGCCGTCACCAAGGCCTGATCCCGCGAGGTCAAGGGCGCTTTCCGCCGGATTTCCCGGGGGGAAGCGCCCTCCGCGCTTCCCGGGTTGGTGTGACCAAGGCCGCTCCCACGATCCGGGAATCCTGTTGTCCGGCGCCCCAGCGGTTTTCTAGGGTGCGTAGTCGAAGGTCATGAGTGCCAGCGTCAAGCCCCGGCTTGCTGGCCGGCAACCCTCCAACCGCGGTGGGGTGCCCCGGGTGAGGACCTGGCCGGTCGTGCAGGGCGATCCGGCAAGCGCGGACCCCTCTGGGCGGGTCCGATGAGGCCCCCGAGGAGGCCGTCATGTCGTCTGCCGTCATCGACATCCCGACTCAGTCCAATGTGGACTACCGAATCCCCGCCGTGGTGGGCCGCTCGCTGCAGGTCCCGCTGGTCACCGGCGAGCGCATCGGATACGCGAACCTCGATCACGGCGCCAGCGCGCCCTGTCTGGAGCCGGTGCAGTCGGCGGTGAACGAGCTGCTGCCCTGGTACGCGAGCGTGCACCGCGGCGCCGGGTTCGCCTCCCAGGTGTGCACCCGGGTCTACGAGGGAGCGCGGGACAAGCTGCGGGACTTCGTCGGCGCCCGCCGCACCGACTCGGTGATCTTCACCCGCAACACCACCGACGCACTGAACCTGCTGGGGCGGGCGCTGCCGCGCGGCACGTCCGTGGTCGTCTTCGACACCGAGCACCACGCCGCGCTGCTGCCCTGGGGCGGCCCGCGAGTGCGCCGCCTGCCCGCGCCGGAGACCCCGGCAGAGGCGGTCGCCGCGCTCGACGCCGCGCTGGCGGAATGCCCGGAGGGGCCGCGGCTGGCGGTGATCACGGGCGCTTCCAACGTCACCGGCGAAGTGTGGCCGGTCGCCGAGCTGGCGAAGGTGGCGCGCCGGCGCGGGGCGCGCACCGTGCTGGACGCCGCGCAGCTCGCGCCGCACCGGCCGGTGCGGATCGGTGAGCTCGACGTCGACTACGTGGCGATTTCCGGGCACAAGCTCTACGCGCCGTTCGGCGCGGGCGCGCTGATCGGCCGCGCGGACTGGCTCAACGCAGCCGAGCCGTACCTGGCGGGCGGCGGCGCGACCCGGCTGGTGCAGGAGCGCTCGGTCAGCTGGACGACCGGGCCGGAGCGGCACGAGGCGGGTTCGCCGAACACCGTCGGCGTGCACGCGCTGGCCAAGGCATGCGAGACGCTCGCGGTCAACTGGTCGGACGTCGTCGAGCACGAGGAGACGCTGCTGCGCCGGCTGCGGGCCGGCCTGCGCGGCGTGCCTGGGCTGCGCGAGCTCCGGCTGTTCGACGCCGATCATGACCGGGTCGGCGTGGTGAGCTTCACCATCGACGGTCAGGACCCGGGCCTGCTGGCCGCGGCGCTTTCGGCGGAGCACGGCATCGGTGTCCGCGACGGCTTGTTCTGCGCGCACGTGGCCACGCGGCGGCTGCTCTCGCGGGCGGGCTCGGACGCCGAGCGCGCGGTGCGCGTCAGCGTCGGGCTGGGCACGACGTTGGAGCACGTCGACCGCCTGGTGAACGCGCTGCGGCGGCTGGTCGCCGTAGGCCCGATCTGGCGCTACGAGCAGGTCGACGGTCGCTGGGTGCCCGCCGACGACCCGCGCCCGGTGCCGGACTTCCTCGGCTGACCGCTCCGCGCCGCGGAAACGGGCTTCGCGGGACCCGATCTTGCCTGAAATCGGGTGGCTCCTCGCGGCGGGTTCCGGTGGGTTCGCGGTGGTGGCCGGGCCTGGTGCGCGGGATTCGGTACTGCCGTGATGCGTCCGCCCAGGTTCAGGGACAATGGCGGCGTGAGCACCGAGCAGTCCTCCCAGGGGGAATCCTCAGCAGAGCAGGCGGGCACCGAGCCGACCGCCGCGGAACAGGCGTCCGAGACGCAGGCCGAGGCGGCGGAGGAGTCGCCCAAGCGCGGCTCCGGGAAGCTGCTCGGGTTGTTGGGCGGGGTCGCCGTGGTGGCCCTGGGCATCGACATCCTCACCAAGGTCGCCGTGGTCGCCAACCTGGAGGGCAACCCGCCGGTCGAGCTGTTCGGCGGCCTGCTCTACCTCGACGTGCTGCGCAACCCCGGCGCCGCGTTCTCGCTGGCCACCGGCATGACCTGGCTGCTCGCGCTGCTCGCGATCGCGGTCGTCGGCGTGATCATCTGGCTGGCGCCGAAGCTGCGTTCGCCGGGCTGGGCGGTGGGGCTCGGCCTGGTGCTCGGCGGTGCCTGCGGCAACCTGGTCGACCGGATCTTCCGCGCGCCCGGCCCGCTGCAGGGCCACGTGGTGGACTTCCTGTCGGTGTTCGCGCCGGGCGGCGCGGCGTGGCCGGTGTTCAACGTCGCCGACTCGTGCATCGTCTGCGGCGGCATCCTGGTCGTGCTGATGTCGCTGCTGGGCCGCGACTACGACGGCACGGTGCACCGCAAGAAGAAGGCAGCGGAGTCGTGACCGACCTTCGAACGCTGCCGGTTCCCGAGGGGCTCGACGGCATGCGCGTGGACGCGGGCCTGTCGAAGCTGCTGGGCCTGTCCCGCAGCGCCGTCGCCTCGCTGGCCGAGTCCGGTGATGTGCTGGTCGACGGCAACCCGGCGGGCAAGTCCGACCGGCTGGTCTCCGGGGCCTGGCTGGAAGTGACGCTGCCGCCCGCGCAGCAGCCGCTGCAGATCGTCGCGGTGCCGGTGGACGGGCTGAAGATCCTGCACCAGGACGACGACATCGTCGTGGTCGACAAGCCGATCGGCGTCGCGGTGCACCCGAGCCCGGGCTGGGAAGGCCCGACCGTGGTCGGCGGGCTCGCCGCCGCGGGCGTGAGCATCGCTACCTCCGGAGCCTCCGAACGGCAGGGCGTCGTGCACCGCCTCGACGCGGGCACCACGGGTGTCATGGTCGTCGCCAAGAGCGAAAACGCGTACTCGGTCCTCAAGCGCGCGTTCAAGGAACGCACCGTGGACAAGCGGTACCGCGCGGTGGTGCAGGGGCATCCGGACCCGAGCCGCGGCACCATCGACGCGCCGATCGACCGGCATCCGCGCCACGACTACAAGTTCGCGGTCGTCACCGGCGGCAAGCCCAGCATCACCCACTACGAGACGGTGGAGGCGTTCCGCGCGGCGTCGCTGGTGGACGTGAAGCTGGAAACCGGTCGCACGCACCAGATCCGGGTGCACTTCGCGGCGATCAAGCATCCCTGCGTCGGCGACCTGACCTACGGCGCTGACCCGGTGCTGGCCCGACGACTCGCTATTACCAGGCAGTGGCTGCACGCGCGCAGCCTCTCCTTCGAGCACCCGTCCGGCGGCTGGGTCACGTTCGAAAGCGAATACCCCGCCGACCTGCAGCACGCGCTGGACGAGCTCCGCGATCAGGATGGCTGAGCCGGGTACGGTGGCGGACAAGCCTGGGACGAGCAAGGGGGCTTGATGGCACAGTCGAGGTCGTTCGAGGGATCGGATGCGCCGACGCCGCCCAGCGGCATACCGGTGTTCGAACCCGGAGCCGACACGGACACACCACCGACCGGTATCACCGGCCTCGGTGACGTGATCAGCGCGGAGGACGTGGGCACGGCGTCGCCGTCGGTGTTCGGCGCCCCGGAGCCGGAGATGTCGCGGGGCGACGCGGGGGACTGGCCGACGCTGGAGTACCGCAGCCGCAACAAGCCGGAACGCCCGAAGCGCAACAACCCGCTGAACATCTTCCGCCGCGGCAAGGAGTGATCATCGTGCGTGCTCGTCCCAGACGAGTACGCACGATGCGAGCAGCGGGATGATCTGCCGCCACCGGTGCACGGAGAAGGTCGTCGGCTTCGGCCCCGGAACCTCGTCGAGCAGGTCGAGCACCTCGGGCAGCTCGCAGTGCAGGGCGAACTCGGCGGCGATTTCGCTGCACCATCCGATCCTCGCGCCGAGGTCGCCGAACCTGTTCTGGCGAAGCGTCACGTGGAAGTCGTGGTGGTCGAAGCGATCGGCGTCGGTGGGCAGTGGCAGCGGCCAATGCCATCGCTGGCCGAGCGATCGCCACTGCTGGGCGAGCGGCACGTCGGAAGCCGTGAAAGACCGCAGCAGCTCGATGTCCCGGAACAACCACACCTGCTTCTCGCCGCCAAGGAACGCCACGCCGTAGGACGCGTTGATCGACCCGAAGCGCATCGTGTAGCCGGATTTGTCCCCGAGGCGCAGCCAAAGCAGGCGGTACACCTGATCAGTGTCGGGCGCGGCGGATGTCGTGTCATCCGATTTCGCGGATCAGAGTGCTTTGAGCTCTTCGACGACTTCTCGCACCGAGGCTTTCGCGTCGCCGAAGAGCATCGTGGTCTTCGGGTCGGTGTAGAGCGGGTTGTCCACGCCCGCGAAGCCCGCCCGCATCGAGCGCTTCAGGACGACGACCGCCCTCGCCTGGTCGACGTTGAGGATCGGCATGCCGTAGATCGGCGAGTTCGGGTCGGTGCGGGCCGCCGGGTTGGTGACGTCGTTGGCGCCGATCACCAGCGCGACGTCGGCGCGGGCGAACTCGTCGTTGATCTCGTCCATCTCCTTGAGCTGCTCGTAGGGCACGTCCGCCTCGGCGAGCAGCACATTCATGTGGCCGGGCATCCGACCCGCCACCGGGTGGATCGCGTAGTCGACGGAAACTCCCTTGTCCGCCAGCAACTTCGCCATGTCCTGCACGGCGTGCTGGGCCTGCGCGACCGCCATGCCGTAGCCGGGCACCACGATCACCTGCCCGGCGTAGACCAGCTGGATCGCCACGTCGGCCGCGCTGACCGAGCGCACCGTGCCGTCGATGGTCGCCGGGGCCGAGGCCGCGCCGCCGCCGAAACCGCCGGCCACGATCGACGGGATCGACCGGTTCATCGCCTTGGCCATCTGGTCGGTGAGGATCGAACCGGACGCGCCCACCAGCATGCCCGCCACGATCATCGCGGTGTTGCTCAACGCCAGCCCGGCCGCCGCCGCCGACAGCCCGGTGAACGCGTTCAGCAGCGACACCACCACCGGCATGTCGGCCCCGCCGATCGGCAGCACCACCGCGATCCCGGCCAGCCCGGCCAGCACCAGCACCGCCACGATCAGCAGTTCGGCGGTGCCGCCGAGGCCGATCGCCACGGCGCACCCGACCGCCCCGGCCAGCAGCAGCACGTTCAGCGGCATCTGCAGCCGGCCGACGGTGATCGGGCGGCCCGGCACGATCTCCTGCAGCTTGCCGAAGGCGACGAGCGAGCCCCAGAACGAGATCGAGCCGACGATCGCCGCGAACAGCGTCGCGATCGCCACGTTCGCCGGCTCGCCCTGGAAGCCGGTGGTCTCCCGGAACTCGACCCACGCGGTGAGCGCCACCGCGCCGCCGCCGACGCCGTTGAACAGCGCGACCATCTGCGGCATCGCGGTCATCTTCACCCGCCGCGCGGCGGGAATGCCGATGACCGTGCCGACCACCAGGCCCAGCACGATCAGCCACCAGTTGCCCAGGCCCGGGGTGAGCAGCGTGGCGGCGACGGCGATCGCCATGCCCGCCGCCGCGATCGCGTTGCCCCGGACCGCGGTGCGCGGGCCGGTCAGCCCCATCAGGCCGTAGATGAACAGCGCGAACGCCAGGATGTAGAGCACCGAGCGCAGCGTGATCACTTGTCGGCACCCTTCCGCGTAGCTTCCGGCTTCCGCTTGAACATGCCCAGCATCCGGTCGGTGACCAGGAATCCGCCGACGACGTTGATGGTGCCGAACACGATGGCCACCAGCGCCAGCAGCTGCGAACCGAGGTCCTCCACCCCGGATCCCAGCACCAGCACGCCGCCGAGCAGCACGATGCCGTGGATGGCGTTGGTGCCGGACATCAGCGGGGTGTGCAGCGTGTTCGGCACCTTCGAGATCACCGCGAAGCCGACGAACCCCGCCAGCACCAGGACCGCGAGATCGGCCAGGAACATCGCCCCTCCTCCACCTGGAAGCTCGTTGACGCTCATGTCGGGTCCGGGCGGGTGATGCAGGCGGCGGCGAGGACCTCGTCGGTGAGGTCGGGCGCGAGGCGGCCGTCGACGAGCATCAGCTCCAGGAGCGCCTGGACGTTGCGGGCGTAGAGCTCGCTGGCGTGCTCCGGCATGCTCGCCGGGAGGTTCAGCGGGGCGGCGATGGTGATCTCGTGGGAGACCACGGTTCGCCCCGGCTCGCTGAGCTCGCAGTTGCCGCCCGTCGCGCCGGCCAGGTCGACGATCACGCTGCCCGGCCGCATCCGGCGCACCGCCTCCGCCGGAACCAGCTTCGGGGCCGGCCGGCCCGGCACCAGGGCGGTGGTGATCACCACGTCGAAACCGGCGATGGCCGAGTTGAGGCGGTGGGCTTGCTCGGCGCGCTCGTCGGCGGTCAGTTCCCGGGCGTAGCCGCCCTCGCCGACCGCCGAAACACCCAGGTCCAGCCACTTCGCGCCAACCGAACGCACCTGGTCGGCGACCTCCGGTCGCACGTCGTAGCCGGTGGTGCGGGCGCCGAGCCGCTTCGCGGTCGCCAGCGCCTGCAGCCCGGCCACCCCGACGCCGAGCACCAGCACCGACGCGGGTTTCACGGTGCCCGCCGCGGTGGTCAGCATCGGGAAGAACCGAGTGCATTCGCTCGCCGCCAGCAGCACCGCCCGGTATCCCGCGACGTTGGCCTGGGAGGACAGCGCGTCCATCGACTGGGCACGGGAGATGCGCGGCACCGATTCCAGCGCGAAGCCCCGCACCTCGGCGGCCCGCAGCCGGTCGGCGATGTCCGGATCGGTCAGCGGCGCCAGGAATCCGATCAGCGCCGACCCGGGCGACAGCCGGGCGATCTCCGCCTCGGTCGGCGCGTTCACCTTGACGACGACATCGGCGGACCACGGATCGCCGATGCTCGCGCCGGCCTTGGCGAACGCCTCGTCCGGGATCAGCGCGGCATGCCCGGCGCCGGCCTCGACCACGACGCCGAGCCCCTGCGCGCACAACCGCTCCACCACGCCCGGCACGAGCGCCACCCGGCGTTCACCGGGCGCCGTCTCGCGCGGGACACCGACGCTGGTGCGACCGCTCTCCGGAGAGGTCATGACTCCAGATGTCCACACCGCGGCGCAAACCGCAAGGCCACCCGCCCGTTCGCCCCGGCGGATCACTAAGTGGATGTAGCGCGGATGCCCCGCGCGGCGGGTTGGTACGGTCCAAGTGCGCTGAGCGAGAACCAAGCCAGCGCAGCAACCCCCAATCTTTGGGGAAACCGGGCTGGTTCCAACCCGGCTGGTGCTGATCGCGGAAGACCTGGCCGCTCGTCGAGCGACCCGGCAGCGTGAGCCAGGGATCTCCCTCGTTTACGGAGGGAGAGGGTTCAATAGGACAGACGTACTGGGTGGCGAACGCTGCACAGCGTCGAGAGCCTGCTGTTCAAATCTCACAGCATTTGGCTAGCAAGGGGCAGGATTTGCAGTTCCAAGCGAAACTGTAAATCCTGCCCCTTCTTCAGAGGTCGGTGATGTCCCACGTGAGGGTGCGCTGCTCGTCGCCGGGTCGGGGCGTCCAGCGCACCTTCGTGAGCTCCGTGTTCTCCGGCAGCACGTACACCGTGTGGCCGCCCGCCGTTTCGCCCGGCTGCACTCCGATGCGGTGCGGCGGGCGGGAGGACAGCGACACCGGCGCCTTCGACACCGCCGCGCCGTCTTCGGCGATCAGCTCCAGGTACAGGTCGGGCAGCGACGCGAACGGCGTCGCCCCGCGGTTGGTCAGCTCGGTGTGCACGACGACCGAGCGCTCACCTTCCTGCAGCTCGTAACCGGCCGCGGTGAACAGGAAGTCGGCCGGGTCCACGACCTCCACGAGCAGGATCGTGATCCGCTCGCCTTCCAGTCCCTCGACGTCGAGCTTGCTGCCGACCTTGCCGGTGCGTACCGGCGGCGGCTGCTGCTGCGCGGGCTGGGCGCCCGGCCACTGCTGGTCGCCGCGTGCCCACGCGGCCGATCCCGGCGGCCCCCACACGTTCATCGGGTTCGGCGGCCCCTGCGGCGCGGGCTGCTGCTGGAAGGACGTCGCCGGCGGGCCGGTCGGGACGAACGGCTGCGGGCCGTTCGGGCCGCCGTATGGCGTCGGATAGCTACCGCTGGGCATCGGGTAGCCGCCGGTCGGCTGCGGGTAGGAGCCGGACGGCTGCACCTGGTGGCCGCCGCTGCCCGGCCCGGGCACCTGGTACGGCCCGCTGGCCATGTTCTGCTGCGCCGCCCAGTGCTGCGCGGCGGCGACCGCGTTGCGGATGGCCTGGGCGTCGCATTCGACGCCGACGACCAGCGGCAGGCCGGTTGTGGAGAGGGCAGCAAGGCGCGCGGCGACGTCACGCACGTCCATGCCGAGCCGACCGGCGATCTCGGGAACCGCCGCACGGCCCATCTCGGCGACGACGCTCAACAGACGCACGTCCACGGGATCAGGGCCAGCCACGTCGTGCCACGCTACCCGCTCGCCCCTTCCCATGTGTAAACGGCACGTCGTTTTGATCCGGACTTCGAGCCGTGGCGGGCGGGGAGAGGGCCGGCTCACACCCCGCCCGCGGGAAACACCGCGCAACGCCGGGGGAATCTCCGGACGCGTCGGAGCCGGGAGTTAGGCTGACAGCTCTCCCAGAAGCCCGCCGAAGGAGGACTTTCCCGTGCCTGTCGACCCCTTCGTTCACCTCCATGTGCACACCGAGTACTCGATGCTCGACGGTGCGGCGAAGGTGGGGGCGTTGTTCGCCGAAGCCGAGCGGTTGGGCATGCCCGCGGTGGGGATGACCGACCACGGCAACATGTTCGGCGCGGACGAGTTCTACCAGCAGGCGCGCAAGAGCGGCATCAAGCCGATCATCGGGATCGAGGCGTACCTCGCGCCCGGCAGCCGGTTCCACAAGAAGCCGGTGTTCTGGGGCGAGGCCAAGCAGCGCGGCACCGACGAGTTCGGTGAGGGCGGCGACGTCTCCGGCGCGGGTGCCTACACGCACATGACGATGCTGGCGCGCAACGCGACCGGGCTGCGCAACCTGTTCACGCTGTCCAGCCGGGCCAGCTTCGAGGGCTACTACCGCAAGCCGCGCATGGACCGCGAGCTGATCAGCGAGTTCTCCGAGGGCATCATCGCCACCACCGGCTGCCCGTCCGGCGAGGTGCAGACCCGGCTGCGGCTGCGGCAGTACGACGAGGCGCTGCAGGCGGCCGCGGACTACCAGGAGATCTTCGGCAAGGACTACTTCTTCCTGGAGCTGATGGACCACGGCCTGGCGATCGAGCAGGCGGTCCGCGAGGGCCTGCTCCGGATCGCCAAGGAGCTGAACCTCAAGCCGCTGCCGACCAACGACAGCCACTACGTGACCGCCGACCAGGCCGAGTCGCACGAAGCGTTGCTGTGCGTGCAGTCCGGCAAGACGCTCAGCGACGCGAGCCGGTTCAAGCTCGACGGCAACGGCTACTACCTGAAGTCCGCGGCCGAGATGCGCGAGTACTGGGACAAGGAGCTGCCCGGCGCGGCGGACAACACCCTGCTGGTCGCGGAGATGGTCGAGTCCTACGAGGATGTCTGGAAGTTCCAGGACCGGATGCCGCGCGTCACCGACGGCACCGGCCGGAGCGAGCGCGAGCTGCTGGAGGCAGAGGTCCAGCAGTACCTGCCCACCCGCTACCCGGACGGGCCGACGCAGGAGTGCCTGGACCGGGTCAAGGTCGAGCTGGACGTGCTCGACACCAAGGGCTACTGCGCGTACTTCCTGGTCGTCGGCGACCTCACGCGGTGGGCCAAGTCGCAGGGCATCCACGTCGGGCCGGGCCGTGGCTCGGCGGCCGGTTCGCTGCTGGCCTACATCCTGCACATCACGAACCTGGACCCGCTGGAGCACGGGCTGATCTTCGAGCGGTTCCTGAACCCGGAGCGCGACTCCCCGCCGGACATCGACCTCGACTTCGACGACCGCCGCCGCGACGAGGTGCTGCAGTACGCGATCAACAAGTACGGCCGCGACAAGGTGGCGCAGGTCATCACCTTCGGCAAGATCAAGACGAAGGCGGCGATCAAGGACTCCGCGCGGGTGCACCACGGCCAGCCCGGATTCGCCATCGCGGACAAGATCTCCAAGGCCCTGCCGCCGCCGATCGCGGCCAAGGACATCCCGCTGTCGGGCATCGTGGACCCGCAGCACGAGCGCTACGCCGAGGCCGCCGAGGTCCGCAGCCTGATCGAGACCGATCCGTCGGTGTCGCAGATCTTCGACACCGCTCGCGGTCTGGAGGGCCTGATCCGCAACGCCGGCGTGCACGCCTGCGCGGTGATCCTCTCCTCGCAGCCGCTGCTGGGCACGGTGCCGCTGTGGGCGCGCGACGACGGCTCGATCATCACCGGCTGGGACTACCCGTCGTGCGAGGCCATCGGCCTGCTGAAGATGGACTTCCTGGGCCTGTCGAACCTCACGATCCTCGGCGACTCGCTGCGGATGGTGAAGGACAACCACGACCGCGACATCGACCTGTCCAACCTGGGCCTGGACGACAAGACCACCTACGAGATGCTCGCCCGCGGGGAAAGCCTGGGAGTGTTCCAGTTCGAAGGTGGCGGCATGCGGGAGCTGCTCAAACGCCTGCAACCGACCGCCTTCGGTGACCTGGTGGCGGCCAACGCGCTGTACCGACCCGGCCCGATGGACGTCAACGCGCACCTCGACTACGCCGACCGCAAGAACGGTCGCAAGGAGATCGAGCCGATCCACCCCGATCTCGAAGAGGACCTGCGCGACATCCTCGACGAGACCTACGGTCTGATCGTCTACCAAGAGCAGATCATGGCGATCGCGCAGAAGGTGGCCGGTTACAGCCTCGGCCGAGCGGACATCCTGCGCCGCGCGATGGGCAAGAAGAAGAAGTCCGTCCTGGACCAGGAGTTCGAGGGCTTCCACGCGGGAATGAAGGCCAACGGCTACCGCGACGAGGCCATCACCAAGCTCTGGGAAACGGTGCTGCCCTTCGCCGGCTACGCGTTCAACAAGTCGCACGCGGCCGGTTACGCCCTGGTGGCGTACTGGACGGCGTACCTGAAGGCCAACTACCCGGCCGAGTACATGGCCGGGCTGCTGACCTCCAACGGCGACAACAAGGACAAGATGGCGATCTACCTCGCCGAATGCCGCCGGATGGGCATCAAGGTCCTGTCGCCGGACGTCAACGACTCGCTCGACACGTTCAACGCCGTCGGCTCCGACATCCGCTTCGGGATGAGCGCGATCCGCAACGTCGGGTCCAACGTGGTGGCCTCGATCGTCAAGACCCGCGACGAGAAGGGCCGCTACACCTCGTTCACCGACTTCCTGGACAAGTCGGAGATCCTGGCCTGCAACAAGCGGGTCATCGAGTCGCTGATCAAGGCGGGCGCGTTCGACTCGCTGGGGCACAGCCGAATGTCGCTGGTGCAGCACCACGAGGCCGCGGTGGACGCGGTGATCGGGCTGAAGCGGCAGCAGGCGATGGGCCAGTTCGACCTGTTCGGCGCGGATTCGTCGGAGGACAGCGCGGACGCCTCGCCGCTGGCGCACCTGGTGTTCACCGCGGAGGAGTGGCCGCGCAAGCAGCTGCTGTCCTACGAGCGGGAGATGCTGGGCCTGTACGTCTCGGCGCACCCGCTGGACGGGGCGGAGCGGCTGCTCGCGCCCTACCAGGACACCGGGATCGCCGACCTGGTCGGCGGCGAGCGGGAGTTCGGCGGCGGCAAGGAGCAGCTCAAGATCGCCGGCATGATCTCGGGAATCCAGCGCCGCATCAACAAGAACGGGCACCCGTGGGCGATCGTCACGCTGGAGGACCTGGACGCCAGCGTGGAGGTGCTGTTCTTCCCGAAGTCCTACGAGATGTTCTCGGACTGCCTGGTGGAGGACACCGCGCTGGCGGTCAAGGGCCGCATCAACGAGCGGGAGGGCACGATCAGCGTGTTCGCCTCGGATGCGGTGCCGGTGGACATCTCGGCGGCGGAGACCGATCCGGGCACCGACCCGGCGTTCGTGATCAAGGTGCCGGTGGGCCGGGTCGACCAGTCGCTGGTGGCGGAGCTGAAGCGGACGTTGCAGGCGCACTCGGGCACCACGCCGGTGCAGCTGAAGTTGCAGAGCACGCGCGGCACGACCCGCCTGGCGCTGTCGAGCGACTACTTCGTCTCCACGGAGACCGGCCTGCAAGGCGAGCTGAAGGGCCTGCTCGGCGCGGGCTGCTTCGAGGCGTACTGATGCCGCGGCGCCCTCGGGTCCACAGTGGACCCGAGGGCGCCGGTGTCATCGGACGGCGCGCAGCCGGTCCACCACGGGTTGGTAGTTGGGGAGGCCGTGTTCGACCCAGGACTGGGCGTTCTCCAGCGCGGTGCTCCCGTCCTCCGCAGGGGAGTCCTCGGCTCCGTGGTCCAGCAGCACCTCGACCAGTTCGAGGAGGGTCTCGGCGGGCACTTCGTGCTCGTCGTACCCGGTGTCGCCGATGAGCGCGCTGAGCGCGTGCTCCTTCTCCGCCCCTGATTCCAGGAGGAAGCGCACCTCGTTCGTCCGGACCCGCAGTGCTCGGGCGGACTGGTAGGGCAGGTCTTCGAGCAGCTCGTGGAGGGACTGGCCGTCCAGTTCGCCGCTGCGCGCTCCGCGGCCGACGAGGAAGCGCACGTCGTCCTCCGGGTAGGGCAGGCTCCTGATCGTCAGGTCGAGCATCGTCGCGCCCGTGAGCGAGGTCGCGTTCATCGGGGCTCCCGCCTCGACGAGCGCCCGCAGGATCTGCCGGTGGTCGTCGTCATCGATCTGCGCGGCGCACGGCTTGACCCGCTGGTTGACGTCCAGCGCCGCGAAGTGCGGAGCGTTGCCGTACTCGGCCTGGAGCTCGGTGCGCGCTCCGGCCGCGAGCAGTGCTGCCACGGCGGCCGGCTGCCGGTGCGCCACGGCGACGTGGAGCGGCGCCATGCCGCGTTCGTCCAGCGCGTTGACGTCCGTACCGGCTGAGATCGCCGCTGCGATGCCGTCCGCATCCCCGCGGCGGCACGCGTCTGCGAGCGTGCGGTCCTGTTCGGTCGGGGCGCCGGTCGGCTGGAGCTCGACGATGGCGTACGCCAGCTCCTGGTGGGGCGGGGCCGCGCTGGCGAGGAAGGCGAAGCGCGCGCCGTTGAACCGGATCAGCGCCCGGCCGAGGTAAGGATCGTTCCAGAACCCGGTCGTCACGATTTCCATCGCGCCGAAATCGCCGTCGAGCAGGCGCGCGACGAGCCGCCGCCCGGGCGACTCGACCACACCCGCCTCGGGATGGCGGTACTCGGCCTGGTCGTGCTCCTCGGGATCTTCCACATCGTCGATGCGGTTCGCCAGCAGGTCCAGCGCTTCGTACATCGACGAGGCGTCGCCCACCGCCATGCCGACGGCGTACTCGAGCTCGTCCTCGTCCTCGAACTCGTCGTCCTCGAAAACGTCGAATTCGTCGTCGAGCTCGTCTTCGTCGAACGGGGTGTGGTCGTGTTCGCCGGTGTACTCCACGAGCACGTAGTGCCCGTTGCAGAGTTCGGGGCGGAGCCGGCCGGCGTCGGCTTCGGCCAGGCAGCGGAGGACTTCTTCTAGATCCACGTGGAGATCCTGCCTGACGCCGGAGCGGCGTTGGTCTGGTTTGGGCAAGCCCGTGCGTACTTTGTGTTGCGGTAGCAGCACAAAGTACGCACGGGGCCGGTGCTCAGCTGTCGCGGAGGCGGCTGATCAGGCCCGCGAGCATGGCGATCTGGCCGGGCGACTCGCCCGGGATCACGTGCTCGTCGCGCGAGTGCGGTCCGGCGCCGACCGCGCCGAGGCCGTCGAGGACCGGCTTTCCCAGCGCCGACACGAAGTTCGCGTCGCTCACCCCGCCCACGGCGGTGCCCTCCAGGTCGCGCCCGATGTCCTGCGCGGCGGAGCGGGCGGCGTCGAACAACTGCTCCGACGGTGGGTTCGGGTTCATCGGCGGCCGGTTCCAGCCGCCGGTGATGTCGAACTTGATCCGGCCGTCGGTGACCGCCAGCGCGGCGAAACCCGCGTCGATCCGGGGCATCTCGGCCGGATCCTGGATGCGGATGTCGATCTCGCAGCTCGCCCGGCCCGCCACCACGTTGCGGCCGGTGCCGCCGGTGATCAGGCCGAGGTTGATGGTGGTGCCGCGCTCCGGCGCGGCCAGCGCGGTGATCTGCGGGACGAGCTCGGCGATGGCGTGGATGGCGCTCGCGCCGGCCGTCGGATCGAGCCCGGCGTGCGCCTCGACGCCGTAGACCGCCAGGTCGAACATGCCCAGGCCCTTGCGGCGGATCTTGGCCATGCCCTCCCTGCTGGGCTCCAGCACCAGGGTCGCGGTGGCCTCGGTGCAGGCGCGCTCGATGTGCGGGCGGGACGCGATGCTGCCGATCTCCTCGTCACCGGTGAGCAGGAACCGCACCGCCGGGTGCGGGATCTCCAGCTCGCGCAGCAGGCGCAGCGCCCACACGCCGTGGACGATGCCGAGCTTCATGTCCAGGCAGCCCGGCGCGGTGATCCGGTCGCCTTCGGTGGTGAAGGGCCATTCGGCCAGGGTCCCGATCGGCCACACCGTGTCGTAGTGGCACAGCAGCAGGACGGTTCCGCCCGCGGTGCCGGGGAAGGTGATGTCGAGGATGTCGCCGCGGTCGCCGCCGTCGTGCCGGGCCTGCGCGCTCGGCTCGCCCAGCCGCTCGGCGAGCCAGTTCGCGATGTCCGCGAGCCCGGCGTCCAGCGCGGCCTTGTCGTTGCTGGGGGTCTCGTGCTCGACCAGCCGACGCAGGTCGGCGATCACCTCGGGAAGGTCGCGCTCGGCCGCACCGGCCAATGTCGTCGCACTGCTCACTCGTCGTCACCTCTCTGCTCGTGTTTGCGGGGTCATCGCACCGGGGCACCCGGGCCGAGCGGCACGCCGAGCGCCCACCACGCGATGAAGAACAGGGTCCAGCTGATCAGCACCGCGAAGGAGATCGGGATGGTCAGCGACATGAGCGTGCCGATCCCGGCTTCCTTGCGGTAGCGCTGCAGGAGGCCGAGCGCCATCGCGAAGTAGGGGCTCATCGGGCTGATCAGGTTTGTCGCCGAGTCCGCGATCCGGTACACGGCCTGGGTCGTCTCCGGCGACACGCTGAGCAGCATGAACATCGGCACCAGGATCGGGCCGACCAGCGCCCACTGCGCCGAGCCGCTGGTGATCAGCAGGTTGATGCAGGTGACGAGCGCGATCAGGCCGAGGAACAGCACCAGCGGATGCACGTTCGCCGCCTGCAGCTGCGCCGCGCCGTGGATGGCGATGATCTCGCCGATGTGCGTCCACTTGAAGTAGGCCAGGAACTGGGAGGCGGCGAAGAACAGCACCACCACGGGCGCCAGGTCGACCACGCCCTTGGCCATCGCGCCGGGGATCTCCGCGGCGCGGCCGATCGATCCGGTGCTGCGGCCGTAGACCGCGCCGGTCAGCAGGAAGGCGAAGCCCAGGACGTAGGCGACTCCGGTGATGATCGGCGAGCCGAGGACGTCGCCGTCCTCGCCGCGGAACGGCGAGCCGCTGGGCACCAGCACCGCCACCAGCACCGCGACGAGGGCCAGCAGGGTCAGCCCGGCGTTGCGCAGGCCCCGGCGTTCGGCGGCGGACAGCCGCATCTCGCCGAGCTGCTGGTCCGGGGCGCCGTCGCCGTCGGTGGTCATCCCGGCGGTGCGCTTGGTGAGCACGAACTCGGTGACCAGGGTGATCACGAACGCGAGGAAGATCGCCGAGCCGATCGAGAAGTAGCAGTTGGCCAGCGGCGTGACGGTGTAGTTCGGGTCGATGAGGTGGGCGGCGGTGGTGGTCAGCCCGGCCAGGATCGCGTCGGTGGGCGTCAGCAGCAGCGAGGCGTTGTACCCGGCCGAGATCGAGCCGAACGCCACCACCAGGCCGAGGACCGGGCTCCGGCCGACGGCCTTGAACACCATCGCGCCCAGCGGGATCAGCACCACGTAGGCGGCGTCGGAGGCCACGCTGCCGCTGATCCCGACCAGCGCCACGACGAAGGTCAGGTACTTGGCCGGGACGCGGGTGACGCTGCCGCGCAGCATCGCGCTGAGCAGGCCGCTTTGCTCGGCGACGGAAACGCCCAGCATCACCACGATGATCAGCGCCAGCGGCGGGAAGGACGCGAAGTTGTCGACCGCGTCGCCGATGATCGCCTGCAGGCCTTCGGCCGACAGCAGGCTCTTCACCTGGATCGTCTTGCCGTCCACAGGGGACACCGCGGATACGCCGATCGCGCTCAGCACCGCGCTGAGCGCGATGACGAGGCCGGCCATCATGGTGAACAGCCAGAACGGGTGCGGCAGCTTGTTCCCCAGGCGTTCGACGCCTTGCAGGAAGCGCAGCAGCAAGGACATCGAGCGCGTGCTACGCGCGTCCCCGGTGGTGGTCACCTTGCAGCTCCTAACCCGGTCCGGTCGGGCCCGGCATTGCTCCGATAGGGCGACATTTAAATCGGACATGATGGGAACTGTCAATAGTGGTGAATCGGATGGTGCATCTATTCATCTAGCTGGAACATGTGGGGATACTATCGACGATGTGGTCGGAGATGTCGTGCTGGACGAGCTCGATCTGAACCTGGTCGCCGCGTTGCAGGAGGCGCCGCGGGCGCCCATCAACGCGCTGGCCGAGGCGCTGGGCAGTTCCCCGAGCACCGTCGGGCGGCGGTTGCAGCGCCTGCACGGCGAGCGCCTGTTGCGCGTGATCGGGCAGCTCGACTGGCGGCTGATCTCCGACACCCATCCCCGGCACGTCTGGATCACCACCGAGGCCGGGCAGCTGCAGAACGTCGCCCAACGCGTGGCGGAACTCCCCGAAGCGCAGTACGTCGCCATGACGACCGGGCGCGCGGACGTGTACTGCACCGTCCACCCGCCGCGCCGGGACGCGGTGAAAGACTTGCTGACGCGGCACATCCCGGGCCTGGCCGGGGTGGTCGCCACGCAGTCGGACCTGGTGCTGCGGCCCTTCGGCAGGGCCGACGCGTGGCGGGTGCGCCACCTCGACGACGACCAGCGCGCCGTGCTCGCCCCGCACCGCATCGGGCAGCCCGAAGTGCCTGCGGCCCAAGGGTTTTCCGAGCACGAGCGCCAGGCGGCCCGATTGCTGCACGCCGATGCGCGGCTGACGTCCAGCGAGCTGGCGCGCGATCTGGGCGTCAGCCAGTCCACCGCGCACCGGCTGATCACCGGGCTGCTGGAACGGCAGATCGTGCGGCCGCGCGTCGAGGTGGAGCCCGCCCTGCTGGGCTTCCACCTGGAGGTGGTGCTCTCGCTGACCACCGAACCGGGATCCACCGACGAGGTCGGGCGGGCCTTGGGCGGTCATCCCTCCGCCCGCTACGTGTCGATGGTCGCGGGCAACGCGACCGTGATCCACCAGGGCGTCTTCCGCGACGAGGAGCGGCTGGCGGACTTCCTCTCCGGCGACCTGGCGCAACTGCCGGGCATCCGCTCCGTCGAGGTTTCGGTCGTCCTGGACGTCCTGCGCCGCTACTGGATCGGCCGGGACCGCAACCGCCTCGGCGCGGCCCACCTGCCCACCGACGGCTGATCTGCCGGGTGGCGCGGGCCGCCGATCGGGGGTGCCGGTTGCGGCGAGGTCCGTGTGCACTTTGCGTTGCTATAGAGGCTGTTTTGGATGTGGTGACGTGCGGATGTGGTAACCGTTTTGTATTTGAAGCGGCGCAGCCGCTTAGCCCACCCACGCAACCGGCACCGCCGCGGGTTCACGGTGCCCACCCCTCCGGGGTTCTCCCAGCGAGGACAGCCCCGACGTGGTGAATTGGCATTCATGATGTCGGGGATCCCACAGCGAGAAGACCGCGGTGACTCCCGCAGGGGGCCGCCACCCGCACCGCTACGCAGGACGAGTTTGGAAACAGGCTCTATAGCAGCACAAAGTGCACACGGGGCCATCGTCACACCGTTTCGAAGGTCGCCATCATGCCCATGTCCTCGTGTTCCGCGTTGTGGCAGTGGAAGACGTAGCGGCCTCGGTAGCCGTCGAAGCGGGTGATGACCTCCACCGCCTCGCCCGGGCCCATGTCGACGGTGTCCTTCCAGCCGCCGTCCAGCGCGCCGGGCGCCCGGCCGCCGCGCGACAGGACCTGGAAGTTCACCAGGTGCAGGTGGATCGGGTGGTGCAGGTCGGTGACGAAGCGCCAGATCTCCACGTCGCCGAGGCGCGGCCGGGCCGCCACGTAGCCGGTGTCGAACGGGCGGCCGCCGATCAGCCAGCTGTGCCGTCCGCCGTGCTGCCCGCTGCGGAAGGAGAAATCCCGGGTGACCACGGCCTGTTCGCGGCGCAGCGGCTCCACTTCGGACAGTTTCGCCGGGATGGCGGTGTCGTCGAGCTCCCGCCGCGTCACGCGGAACCGCATCACCTGCGCCGTCGAGCCGGCGCCCAGCCGGTTGACGAGGGTGACCTCGGTGCCGACCGGGTAGCGCCCGAAGTCGACGATCGCGTCGACGCGTTCGGCCGACGCGAGCGTGATGCTGCCGTGCTCGCGCGGGGATTCGAGCAGGCCGCCGTCGGAGCCGATCTGCACGAATGCCGGGCCGTCCGGTGGCGGCGGGTCCAGCGCGAGTTCGTAGCGGCGGGCGTTCGAGGCGTTGAGCAGGCGCAGCCGGTGCCGCGTCGCCGAGACGTCGTGGACCGGCCACGGCACGCCGTTGACCAGGATGACGTCGCCGAGCACGCCGGCCAGGTAGGAGTCGGTCACGCCCGGCACCCGGGTCAGCGACGGGTCGAGCGACGGGTAGTCGAAGGAACCGTCCGCGGCGAACGCCCTGTCGGTGATCAGCAGCGGGATCTCGCGGTCGCCGCGGGGCAGCGGGAGGGATTCCTCCTCGTCGTCGCGCACGATGTGGAGCCCGGCCAGCCCGCGGTACACCGCCGGGCCGGTGAAGTCCATCCGGTGGTCGTGGTACCAGAGCAGCGCCGCGCGCTGTTCGAGCGGGAAGGTGTAGTCGCGCGTGCCGTTGGTGATCACGGCCGCCGGGTCGTGCATCGAGTGGTGGCCGCCGGACCAGCCCCGGGTGGGCAGGATCAGGTCGGTGGGGTAGCCGTCGGACTCCGGCGGGGTGTGCCCGCCGTGCAGGTGCACGACGGTCGGCACCGGCAGGTCGTTGTGGTGCCGGACGATCGTGGCCCGGCCGCGCCGGGATTCGATGGTCGGGCCGGGGAAAACGCCTTCGTAGCCCCAGATCGGGGTGCGCACGCCGGGCAGGATCTCCGCCTCGGCCTCCCGGGCGGTGATCTCGTAGTGATCGGCTTTCCCGTCCCGCGCAACGGGTTCGAGCACCGGCGGCATGAGCAGCGGCATCTGGAACGGGGCGGGCAGCCGGACGGCGCTGCGCAGGATCGCGCCGGCCGAGGTGCGCTGCGCCAGCAGCTGAGGGCCGCCCAGCCCGGCGGCCAGCACCACTCCGGCGCCGCCGGCGAGGCCGAGGAAGCGGCGGCGTCCCAGTTGGCCGCTCATCGGGTCACCGCCGGGAGGCCCAGGGTGCGCGGCCGCCAGAGCGCGATCAGCGAGGTCACGGTCAGGACGATCAGCGCGACGCCCAGCGGCAAGTGCAGGTCGAGCGCGCCGTTCATGCCGGCGATGTACTGGACCGTTTCGCCGAGGACGATCAGCAGGGAAACTCCGCTTGGCCAGCGCGCGCCGCGCAGCGCCCACAGCACGATCGCGGCGACCAGCTGCGCCAGGCTGAGGTAGAAGACGACGTCGGCGCCGACGGCGTGGTTGTGCAGCATGTCGTAGTTGCCGCTGAGGAACACGCCCGCGAACACCGGTTGCCCGAAGATGGCCACCGCGTGCGCCGTCGCCACGAGGCGGAGCGTGAACAGCGCCGGGCGGGCCCGGTTTCGGACAGGTGCGGCCGGTTCGGCCAAAGTGGACGGTCCCATCGCGGTTCTTCCTGATTGTTCGGGGATTCTCGGAGCGATTGCGACGTTAACGGCGTTTTCCGATACCTTCCAAGGCCAATTTCGCTATGTGCTCATGCCTCGTGAGGCATGATGAACGGATGGACCTACTGCCGCTGCGCTACTTCCAGGCCGTCGCGCGCCACGAACACATCAGCCGGGCCGCGGCGGAGCTGCGGGTCTCCCAACCGTCGCTGAGCCGCACGATCGCACGACTGGAGAACGAGCTCGGCGTCCCGCTGTTCGACCGGCAGGGGCGCCACATCAGGCTGAACCGCTTCGGCGCGGCGTTCCTGCGGAGGGTCGACCGGGCGCTGGGGGAGCTCGACGACGGCCGGCAGGAACTCTCCGACGCGGCCGGGCTGATCAACGGCAGCGTCGCGGTCGCCGCCGAAACGATGTTCACGGTCGCCTCCGCGCTGGTCGGCTTCCGCGCCGAGTACCCGGGCGTCGACGTGCGGCTCGTGCAGGCGCCAGCGGAGGCGATGCTGCAGCGGCTGCGCCGCGGTGAGGTGGATCTGTGCCTGTCGTCGCAGCCGGTGGACGATCCGGCGCTTGAGGTGGCCGAGGTGCTGCGCGAGGAGGTGCTGCTCGCGGTGCCGGCCGGCCACCGCTTAGCGTCCCGCGAGAGCGTCGGCATCGAGGAGCTGCTTGGGGAGCCGTTCATCAGCACCGACCGAGGCCACTGGCCGCGCGAACTGGGGGAGCGGCTGTTCGCCGCCGCGGGCCGGCGGCCGACGATCGTCTGCGAGGGCAACGAGCCCGGGGCCACGGCGTTCCTGATCGGCACGGGGCTCGGCATCGGCTTCGTCCCCGAGATGGCCAGCCGGTACGACGTGGCGCCGATCGCGTACCTGCGGGTCGACGCGCCCGACTGCCACCGCACCCTGTCGTTCGTGTGGCGCCGCGACGCCTACCTCTCCGCGGCCGCGCGGCGATTCCGGGAGCACGTCACCGACGCCATTCGGAGCAACGCCGAGGATTCCGCCGGCCGAATCTCGTGAGTGCTTTGGAGTGCCATAGCGACCCAAAACGCTCACGAGGTGCGAACCGGAAACGCTTTGCCTGAGCCGGTTCTCAGGTCTATATGACAGCCGGACGTGAAAGGAGTTCACTGGATTCAGGGTCAACGCTGCCTAGCACGAAGGAATCCGATGTCCACCACCGAGGCGCCCACCGATCTTCCCGTCTTCGACCACGAGTTCGTGCAGAACCTGCACGCCCGGTACGACAAGCTGCGAGCCACCACCCCGGTGCAGCGGATGGTCACCAGGGACGGCTTGGAGGTCTGGGTGATCACCCGCTACGACGACGCGCGCGCCGCGTTGGCGGACTCCCGGCTCAGCAAGGACGTCACCCGGCTCAAGCTGGTGATCAACGAGAAGCTGCCGCCGGAGGCAGCCCGCCGGGAGTTCGCCAGCGAAATGGCCGAGCACATGCTCAACATGGACCCGCCGGACCACACCCGGCTGCGCAAGCTGGTGGTCAAGGCATTCACCGCGCGCCGGGTGGAGGCCATGCGCCCGCGCGTCGAGGAGATCAGCGCGGGACTGCTGGACGCGATGGCCGATGAGTCCGAAGTGGACCTGCTGGACGCGTTCGCGTTCCCGCTGCCGATGCAGGTGATCTCCGAGCTGCTCGGAGTGGATGAGACCCGCCGGGACGACTTCCGGGCCTGGACCAACACCCTGGTGGACGCCTCGGACCACGAGTCGGCCAAGCAGGCCGCCGAGGCGATGGCCAAGTACCTGATCGAGCTCATCGAGATCAAGCGCCGCGAACCGGCCGACGACCTGCTCACCGGGCTCATCGAGGCCACCGAGGACGAGGATCGGCTCAGCAAGCATGAACTGGTCTCGATGGTGTTCCTGCTGCTGCTCGCCGGGCACGAGACGACGGTGAACCTGATCGGCAACGGCGTGCTGGCGCTGCTGCGCAACCCCGATCAGTGGGCGGCGCTGGTGGCGGATCCGGGGCTGGTGCCCGCCGCCGTCGAGGAGATGCTGCGCTTCGACGGCCCGGTGATCCACGGGACGTTCCGGCACACCGCCGAGGCGGTCGAGGTCGGCGGCGTGGAGATCCCGGCGGGCGAGATCGTCTGGGTGGGGCTGGCCTCGGCGAACAACGACCCGGAGCGCTTCGCCGAGCCGGAGCGCTTCGACATCAAGCGCGACGCGCACGGCCATCTGGCCTTCGGCCACGGCATCCACTTCTGCCTCGGCGCGCAGCTGGCCCGCCTGGAGGCGCAGATCGCGATCCGGCACCTCGTCGAGCGCTTCCCGAACCTCCGGCCGGTCGGCTCGGTGGAGGACGCCCAGTGGCGCTTCAGCAGCCTGATCCACGGCCTGCGGGGCTTGCCGGTGCACCCGAGCTGATCTCCTCCTCGAGGAGGAGGTTCCGGTCCGGTCGGCGCGGCTACCGTGGTCCGATGCGGATCTCGTGGCCGGGCCGACCGCTGGTGGCCGACGGCGTGCTCGCGGTGCTCGTCTTCGCGTTGGCGGGCGGCACGTCGTTGACCGCCGTGCGGGACGCCGATCCGCTGCTGTGGGCGGCGCTCCTCGCGGTTTCGGTCTGGCTCTCCGCGAGCCTGGCCTTCCGCCGGGCCCGGCCGACCGGGGCGTTCGTCGCGGGCTCGATCGCGATGCTGGTCCTGGTGGCGCTGCCGGACATCCCCGGCGACATTTCGCCGGTGCTGTTGCCGTTCTCGCTGATCTACCCGGCGTTGCTGTACTCGGTCGTCGCCTACGCCGAGCGGTCCGCGCTGCCGGTGCTGTGCGGCTTGCTCCGCGCCGCGATCGTCGTGGCGCGGGTGTTGTTCGACTACCCGGAACCGGCGATCGACTGGCCCACCGTCGTCGGCCTGGGTGCCGGAGCGGTCGGGTCGGTGCTCGCGGCCTGGGCGCTCGGCCGGTACCGGCGGATCAGGGTCGCTTACGTGCGCTCGCTGGAGGAGCGCGCGGCGCAGGCGGAGCAGCTGCGCGAGCAGCAGGTGCGCGAGGCCATCGCCGCCGAGCGCCGGCTGATCGCCCGGGAGATCCACGACGTGGCCGCGCATTCGCTGGCCGTCGTGCTCGCCCAGGCCGACACGGCGCGGCTGGTCTTCGACCGCGATCCGGACAAGGCGCGGGCGATGATCGGCACGGCGGTGGAGGTCGGCCGGGAGGCGATGGGCGAGATGCGCAGCATGCTCGGCGTGCTGCGCTCCGGCGACGAGAAGCTCGAAACCGGTGGAGATCTCGCCGAGCTGGTCGAGACGTTCCGCGGCGCGGGCGCCGACGTCGAACTGGTCAGCACCGGCGACCCGCGGGACATCAGCACCGCGCAGCGCCACGCCGTCTACCGGATCGTCCAGGAATCCGTCACCAACGCCCTCAAGCACGTCGGATCCGAGGTCTCCTGCCGGGTCGCCCTGGACTGGGGCGCGGACCGGCTCGTGGTGGCGGTGTCGGACGACGGGCCGGGAACCGCCGCGGATCTCGCCGCGCGCGGCGGCTATGGCATCGTCGGCATGGCCGAGCGGATGCGGCAGAGCGGAGGCGATTTCGTGGTGCGCAGCGCGCCCGGTGCCGGGACCGAGGTCCGGGCCGAATTCGGGTATTCCGCGCGATGACGATCCGAGTCGTCGTCGCCGACGATCAGCAGCTCATCCGGTCCGCGCTGACCACGGTGCTCGGTCTGCACGACGACCTGGAGTGCGTGGCCGAGGCGTCGACGGGCCGGGAGGCCGTCGAGGCGTGCCGGGCGCACCGGGTGGACGTGGTGCTGATGGACATCCGCATGCCCGGCCTGGACGGCATCGCCGCGACCGAGCTGATCACCGGCGAGGTGCCCGGCACCCGGGTGCTGGTCCTGACCACGTTCGACCTGGACGAGAACCTGTTCGCCGCGCTGCGGGCCGGCGCCAGCGGCTTCCTCACCAAGGACACGCCGGGCGAGGATGTCGTCGAAGCGGTCCGAACAGTCCACGATGGACATTCGATCGTCTCGCCCCGCGCGACCGGCAGCCTGCTGGAACTCGCCCGCCGCGCGGCGCCCCGGCACGGGCCGGAATGGGCGGCGCTGACCGGCCGGGAACGCGACGTGCTCGTCTCGCTGGCGCGCGGCTCGTCCAACGCCGAGATCGGCGCCGAGCTGCACCTCGCGGAGACCACGGTGAAGACCCACGTCGGCGGCATCCTGCGCAAGCTCGCGGTCCGTGACCGCCTGCACGCGGTGATCTGGGCCTACGAGAACGGCGTGGTGTGACCGAACCTCCTCCTTGAGGAGGAGGAAGCGGGGCCGTCGCGGAGGAAGTCGGCGAGAGGTGCTTCCGGCGAATATCGGGGCATGACAACCGAAAGACACCGCTTTCCGGTCTACCTGGCCGGAATCACCGGACTGGCCCTGATCGCGATCGCGCTGCTGTGCTGGGCGACCGGAAGCCCCAACCCGCTCGCCGTGGCGGATGACAACTTCGGAAGATCGCTGCTCTTCCTGCCGCAACCCGCCGCGCACCTGGTGCTGGGCGCGGTCGGTGCGCTCGCCCTCGTCGCGGTCGTGCTGAGGCGCAGCCGGCTAGCCGGGGTGGCCGCGGTCGGCGCGCTGGCCCTGCTGCTGGACTCGAGCGTGCTGGGCGCCATCGGATACCTGCCGTTCATGGCGTTCTCGGCCCTGACCGGGCACGTCGACAGGCTCGGCGTCTACCTCTCGCCGTCGCTGCTGGCGCAGGTCGGCATCGCCGCTGCCGCCGCGAGCCTGCTGTGGGTGCAGGTGAGCCGGGCGACGAGCGCCGCAGGCCAGGACCCGGCGGCGCACGAGCGGGCGGCCGTGCGGACCCGGCGGTGGACCAAGATCGCCATGGAGGCGCCGCTGATCTACGCCGCCACCCGGGTCCTGATGGCGCTGCAGGTGCCGGGCTTCGACCTGCCGATGGAGCGCGACGCGGTGCTGGCCGGGCTCGGCCTGGCCGTGGCGGCGACCGGCGGCGCGGTGCTCACCTGGGGGCTGATCCGGCCCTGGGGCGAGCGCTTCCCGCGCTGGATCCCCGGTGCCGCCGGGCGGCCGGTTCCGGTCAACCTCGCCGTCGTGCCCGCGCTGACCGTGGCCGTGCTCGTGCTCGCGGCGTCCAAAGTGGTCTTGACGATGCTGTTCGCCGAAACCGGGATCGGCCTCGAGCACGTGCTGGTCTGGCTGCCGATGTTCCTCTGGCCACTGTGGTCGGTCGCCCTGGCGCTGGCGGCGGTGAACTACAAGATCCGCCGCAGCGCCGATCAGCGCAGCGCGATGATGGTGTAGGGGCCGACCTCGCGCTTGGCGAAGGCGGGCGAGTCGAACACGGCAGGGTCGAAGTAGACGTCGTAGTCCCGGACGTTCGGCAGCTGCGGGAAGGCGTCGTCCTTCAGCTGCAGCACCAGCTTGCCCGCCTCGTCATCCGGAAGCTCCACAGTGGAGTACCGGCTCGCCGGGTTGCTCAGGACGAAGACGTTGGGCGTCTTGAACCGGCTGTCGCGCAGCATGTTCAGGAACTCGTCGGAGGTCTTCGCGGTGGTCCACCGCCGGATCTCGGCGGCCCGGTCCTGGTAGTCCGCCAGCGGGTTGGCGTAGTGCGGCGTCTCCTGCTGGAAACCCCAGTAGGGCTTGAAGGACATCAGCTTGTAGTCGGTGGTGAGCAGCACGTTGTGCTCCGGCTTGCGGCCGGTCAGCTCGGCGATCGCGCGGATCTCGGCGTCGGTCCACGAGCCGGGCTTGGCCGGGTCGCGCTGGCCCATCGCGTTGTCGCCGGTGGGGTAGTAGTCCGCGTAGGCGCGTTCGACGGACGGCTGCAGCGCCAGCCCGATCGCGCCCTGGTTGATGGTGATCGCACCGAGCAGCCCGAGCGCGGTGGCGACCATGCTGATCCGCAGCGCGTACCGGGCGTCCAGCTTGCGCCGCAGGTAGCCGATGAGTTCCAGCAGGCCGAAGACGCCCGCGACGGCCAGCGTCACGTCCAGGATCACGTTGAGCCGGAACGCCAGCAGCGTGGTCTTCGCGATCAGCGCCAGCGTCGACAGCACGAACCAGCCGTAGACGGCGAGCACGATGGTCAGCATCGCGGCGGCGACCTCGCTGCGCCGGCACCGCAGCAGCAACCACACCAGCCCGGCCAGGCACAGCATCCCGAACGCGGTGCCCTCCAGCATCGGCACCGGCAGGAACGCGCCGTCCTCGGGCAGGTAGTGCTGCGCCGCGCTGCGCGGGTTGGACAGCAGGAAATGCGTGGAGAGCAGGTACGGCAGCCAGACCAGCAGCGCGATGACGAGGCTGACGATGCCGATCGGCAGCAGCCGCAGGAACAGCTGCCGCACCGTCGGCCACAACCGCTGCCCCTGGTGCACCCGGAACGCGCCGATGATCACCGCCATCAGCACGACCATCAGCACCGCGAACGCGAAGTGCAGGGTGTAGGTGATCGCCGCGAAACCGACGTAGCCGCCGATGCAGACCAGCGCCCACCGCGGAGCGCGCTCCTGGCGGCGCAGCGCGTGCCAGGCCAGCACCGCGACCGGGGCCAGCCACGCCGCCGACGGCCAGGCGTAGGGCTCCTCGATGCCGTGCAGCATGCCGGCGAGCGCCGTCACCACCGCCGCGAGCAGCGCCAGCCGGCGCCGCACCACGACGCTCCACAACGTGAACGCGACGACGGTGGTCACCGCCACCCAGGCCAGCGCGTACGGCTTGTACGCCGCCCAGCCTTCCCAGCCGATGAGGTTGGCGAACCGGCCGCCCAGCCAGAACCAGCCGCCCGGGTAGTAGGGGGAGGTGTCGGCGTAGTTGAGGTCGGCCAGGCCCGGAGTGGTGGCCATCCGGGTCATGTACTGCAGGCGGAATCCATTGTCCACCGAGGACCCGCCGTAGTAGAACCTGGTGGCCTGCAACGGGATCGCGAGCGCGAAGGTGCTGAACGAGCTCAGCGCCACCCAGGTGCCGAACAGTCGCGCCCACCGCGGCGAGCTGCGATGCCCGAACGCCAGCAGCAGGAACAGCACCGCCAGCACCAGCGCGCTGCTGACGGCCGCGAGGGCCTCCGGCGCGAAGCTGGGTTCGCTGATGCCCAACCGGGCGATGGCGAACTGCAGCACCAGGCTCACCACGGCCGCCACGAACGCGCCGAGCAGCAGCTCGACGACGGTGCTGCGCAGCGGCAGCCGGACAGCCGAATTTCGGCGAGGTTCGTCGATCGGGCTCGGTCCGGTCAACAGCGGACTCGGCAGGATTCCCGCCACTTCGCGCGTCCTTCGGCGTAGCTGACATGGGGGCCCGCGCAGAATAGTTGATGTGCGCCCCGTGCCCCGCCATCGGGTGATGCGGGCAGGACGTGGCGGAGCGCTAGGGTGACGCAGCAGAATGGTCGTGGTAGCGGGTAGGAGGAGGTCGGCGGGTGGCTGACAGCCCGGAGGAGCCCGGCGGCACGCGCGCCGCCCCGGAGCGGATCGAGCCCGCGTCCAGGCCCGCGGCGGCAGTGCCGGTGCCGCGACTGGCCCCGCCGGTGCCGCACGTGGTGGTCAAGGCCGACCTGCTGCCCGCGGTGAGCGCGGTGTCGCTGATCGCTCTGCTGGGCCTGCCGATCGGCTGGGTGTGGTCTCGGCTGGCGCCGCCGCAGGAGAGCGTGCTCGGCCATCGGGGAACGCTGACCCCGCTGCTGGTGGAGGGCTACCACGACTTCGACGCGATCGCGATCTTCGGCCTGCTCGCCTTTGCCGCCGGGCTGCTGACGTCCGCGGTGCTGTGGCTGCTGCGCGGGCGCCGCGGCCCGGTGCTGCTCATCGCCGGCGTGCTCGGCTCGGTGATCGCGTCGTGGCTGGGCATGCAGATGGGCGCCTCGTTCGCCGGAGGCCTGTACGCGATGCCGCCGAACGCGCAGCTCGGCGACCTGATCACGGTGGCCCCGCAGGTCGGCAGCGGCTGGGTGCTGCTGTTCCAGCCGATGGGCGTCGCACTCGGCTACGGCCTCGCGGCCTCCTGGAACGGCCTCGACGACCTGGGCCGCCGCCTGCGCTGAACGGCCGGCGCGATCACTTCGGGGTCGCGCGGAGGGTCTGGGTGATCTTGTTCAGCGTGTCCATCGGAACCGCGTCCGGCACGCCCTGGTCCGCGACGGCGAGGAACACCATCGAGCTCTGCCCGTCGTTGTTGGTGGCGACCACGCTTACCACCGCGGACTTGGAATCGCACGGGCCGGGCGCCATCAGCGTGACCTGGGCGGTGACCCGGACGGCCGGGATGCCACCGGGGAGCTGCAACGGCTCCGGCGCGCCCGGGACGATCAGGGGCTTGACGCCGTCGCGGCTGTAAGCCAGCTCGGCCAGCTTCTGCACCGTCTCGTTCGCCACCGTGGTGTCGTCCGGGCCCTTGCGCGCGCTCGCACCCGTGGTCGCCCGGAAGCTGTTCGGGTCGCCGGGGCAGAAGCCCTCCATGTAGTCGGCGACACCCGTCATCGTCACCGCGTCGTCGGCCGGGCCGAAGGCGTGGATGTTCTCCGGGTTGGGATCCAGCTTCCAGCCCGCGTCCGCCGGCACGTCGTAGATCGCGCCCCGCTTCGGCACCGCCGCCACCTGCCAGCCGGCCACCACCGGCTGCAGGTGCGGGTTGGCCACCGTCGACGTGGCCGGGGGCGCGCTGGTGGTCGGCCTGGTCGGCGTGCTGGTGCGGGTCGGAGGCGGCGGTGCTGCTTCCGGCCCGCCGGAGGTGCTGAGCACGACGATCGTCGTGACGATGGCGATCACGGCCACCGAGGCGAGCGCGATCGCCGCGATCAGCGGCCCGCGGCTCTTGCCGGGCGGAGCCGGCGGGCCGCCGACCATGCCCGGATAGACCGGCTGCTGCTGTTGCGGCGGCGGTGGCGGCTGCTGGGGTGGCTGCTGGGGTGGCTGCTGGGGCTGGGAATACGTGCCGAAACCCTGGTACTGCATGCCGGGTTGCGGCGCCGACCCGCCGGTGTTGCCGGCGACGGGCTGACCGGTGATCGGGTCGTACTGCCCGTACTCGTTGGAACCCCAGTTGCCAGGTGATGACATGGGGCGATCCTATCGAGGCGGCCCACGCCGTCAGTTGACGCTGGTGTGCTGCGCGAATTCGGCTAGCGGCGCCGGAACCGCGCGGAGCTCGCGGAGGAACTCGGCCTCCCGCAGCAGCAACCGCCGGATGCTGCGCAGCCGCTCCAGCGGATCCGTTTCGGCCAGCAGCTCCTGCCGGTCCTCCACCGTCAGCACGCAATCGTCGGCCAGCAGGTAGGAAAGCGCTGCGGCGTCGGCATCTTCGCCGGCCACGTCGCGCCGCCGGCCGCGCAACCCGGTGTCGTGGTAGCGCTGGTGCGCCGAGCGGGCGGCGGTGACCAGGTGCTCGCGGCGGGCCGGCGAGTCGTTCTCCGGGGCGGTGTCCGGCAGCCACTCGACCTCGGCCATCAGGTACGGCGCCGCGGTCCGGTCGATCTGCAGCAGCCGGAACCGACGCTCGCCGTTGGCGCTGATGTCGTAGCGCCCGCCGGGCAGCTGCCGCACCTGGTCCAGCAGCGCCGAGCAGCCGACGTCGTACATCGAGTCCACGTTGTCCTCGCCGACCTCCCAGCCCTGCCTGATGCCCACCACGCCGAACCGGCGGTCCGGCAGCTCCTCGCCGACCAGGTCGGTGACCAGCTGCCGGTAGCGCGGCTCGAAGATGTGCAACGGCAGGTGGCCGCCCGGAAGCAGCGCGGAGCCCAGCGGGAACAACGGCAGCACGTCAGTCACGCCCCAAACCTACGTCCCAGTTCACCCGATGGCAGCACATCTGGGGGTGGGCGGGTCGTTCTGGCGCGGGAACTCCGGGCTACGTCGGTGGGCGGAACACCGCGAACGGGTCCGTGACCTGCAGGTCTCGGGAGGTGAACTGGAACAGCGCGGGCGGGCGGCCGCCTGCCGGGCCCGCCGGCACCGTGCGGCCGGTGGGTTCCAGCACGCCGCGCCGCGACAGCACGCGCTGGAGGTTGGTCGCCGCGACCTGGTAGCCGAGCGCCGCGGAGTAGATCCGGCGCAGCTCCGAGACGGTGAACTCGGCCGGGGCCAGCGCGAAGCCGATGTTGGTGTAGGACAGCTTCGCGCGCAGCCGGTCCTGCGCGGCGAGCACGATCAGCTCGTGGTCGAAGGCGGTCGGCGGCAGCGCTTCGACCGGGTGCCACGCGGTGTCGGCGGGCACCTCGGGGTCGATGTCGGAGGGCACCAGCCCGAGGAACGCGGTGGCGACCACCCGGCGGCCGGGCACCCGGTCCGGGCTGCTGAACACCGAGAGCTGCTCGACGTGGGAGAGCTTGTGCACGTCGACCTTCTCGGCCAGCTGGCGGCGGATCGAGGTCTCGACGTCCTCGGTGGCCGCGAGCCGCCCGCCGGGCAGTGACCAGCGGTGCACGTCCGGTTCCTGGGCGCGTTGCCAGAGCAGCACCTGCAGCCCGTCGTCGCGGACCTGGAGGACGCCGGCGAGCACTTCGTGACCAGCGTCGCTCTTGTCCGCACAACTTGCGGTGTTAGGATGTTGCACGTTTTCGATTCTAAGGCGAAAACCTCGGAGCGCTTGATCCGGGGTGCAAACGGAGCCTCCGGGCGGGTGATCCCGGAGGTCCGGCGAGGAGGACGACATGGCCGCGACTGCAACCTGGGAGCGGACCGACGCCGGTTACACCGGGGTGGAGCCCACCGCGGACTGGGCGCGCGAGGTGCGCCGGCTGGCCGACGAGCGGGACGCGGTGCTGCTGGCGCACAACTACCAGCTGCCGGAGATCCAGGACGTCGCCCACCACACCGGCGACTCGCTGGCCCTGAGCCGCATCGCGGCGAACAGCTCCGCGAGCACGATCGTCTTCTGCGGCGTGCACTTCATGGCCGAGACCGCGAAGATCCTCGGCCCGGAGAAGACGGTGCTCATCCCGGATGCCCGGGCGGGCTGTTCGCTGGCCGACTCGATCACCGCGGACGAGCTGCGCGCCTGGAAGGCCGAACATCCCGGCGCGGTCGTGGTGTCCTACGTGAACACCACCGCCGAGGTGAAGGCGGAGACCGACATCTGCTGCACGTCGTCGAACGCGGTGGACGTGGTGCGCTCGATCCCGGCCGACCGCGACGTGCTGTTCTGCCCGGACCAGTTCCTGGGCGCGCACGTCAAGCGCGAGACCGGCCGCGAGAACCTGCACATCTGGGCCGGGGAGTGCCACGTGCACGCCGGGATCAACGGGCCTGAGCTCGCCGACCGCGCGGCGGCGAACCCGGACGCGGACCTGTTCATCCACCCCGAGTGCGGCTGCGCCACCTCGGCGCTCTACCTGGCCGGCGAGGGCACCGTTGCCAAGGAGCGGGTGAAGATCCTTTCCACCGGCGACATGCTGACCGCGGCGAAGGAGACCGGCGCGCGCTCGGTGCTGGTGGCCACCGAGATCGGCATGCTGCACCAGCTGCGCCGCGCCGCCCCCGAGATCGACTTCCGCGCGGTCAACGACCGGGCGTCCTGCCGCTACATGAAGATGATCACCCCGGCGGCGCTGCTGCGCTGCCTGCGGGAAGGCGCCGACGAGGTGCACGTGCCGACGGACGTCGCCGACCGCGCGCGGGCCTCGGTCGAGCGGATGATCGCGATCGGCAAGCCGGGAGGCGGCGAATGAGCTGGGAAGCGGGCGCGGACTTACTCGTCGTCGGAACCGGTGTCGCGGGCCTGACGGCGGCGCTGCGAGCCCGCGAGCTGGGCCTGCGGGTGCTGGTGGTCAGCAAGGACGCAGTGACGGCGGGCAACACCGGCTGGGCACAGGGCGGCATCGCCGTGGTCCGGCCCGACGAGCTCGATCCGGGCGACAGCCTGCGCGAGCACGTCGAGGACACGCTGACCGCAGGCGTCGGGCTGTGCTCGCGCCCGGCGGTGCGGGACATCCTCGCCGACGGCGCGACGGCGATCGCGCGGCTGCAGGCGACCGGCGCCCGGTTCGACGTGGGCCCGGACGGCGAGCTGGCGCGCGCCCGCGAGGGCGGGCACAGCGCGTTCCGCGTGATCCACTCCGGCGGCGACGCGACCGGCGCGGAGGTGCAGCGCGCGCTGTCCGAAGCCGTGCGCGGCGGCGGGATTCCGGTGCTGGAGCAGCATTGCGTCGTCGAGCTGCTGCGCGGCGACAGCGGCGCCGTGGTCGGTGCGGTCGCGATGGACGCCGAGAGCAGGCCTGGTGTGCTGCGCGCCCCGGCGGTGCTGCTGGCGACCGGCGGGCTCGGTCAGCTCTACGCCGCGACCACGAACCCCGAAGTGTCCACTGCGGACGGTATCGCGCTCGCGCTGCGGGCCGGTGCCTCCGTGGCGGATCTGGAGTTCGTGCAGTTCCACCCGACGGTGCTCTACACGCCGGGCGGGCCGCGGGGGCGGCGGCCGCTGATCACCGAGGCGGTGCGCGGCGAAGGCGCGGTGCTCGTCGACGTGCACGGGCGGCGAGTGATGGAGGGCGAGCACCCGCTCGCCGACCTCGCGCCGCGCGACGTCGTGTCGGCGGCGATCAACCGGCGGGCCGCCGAAACCGGCGCCGAGCACGTGTTCCTCGACGCCACGAGCATCGGGGCCGGGTTCCCCGAGCGGTTCCCGACGGTCCACGCGGCGTGCCGGGCGGCCGGGATCGACCCGGTCCGCGAGCCGATCCCGGTGGCCAGCGCAGCGCACTACTCCTGCGGCGGCGTGGTCTCCAGCGTGGATGGTCGCACCGCCGTGACCGGGCTCTACGCCGCAGGTGAGGTCGCGTGCACCGGGCTGCACGGCGCGAACCGGCTGGCGTCCAACAGCCTGCTGGAAGGTCTCGTGGTCGGTGGGCGCGCGGCCGAGGCGGTGGCCAAGGACCTGTGCTGCGGGCTGCTCAACCGCAAGCCCGCCGGTGCGGCCGTGCAGTCCGCGATGGCTGTGGTCGACCGGGATCTGCTGCAGCGCACCATGAGCCGGTACGTCGGCATCGGGCGCGACGACGAGGGCCTGGCGACCGCGACGAAGGTCCTGGACCGGGCCGCGATCGTCCGTCCACTTCGGAACCGGCAGGCGGTCGAGGACTCATCGCTGGCGCTGACGGCGCAGGCACTGCTGGCGGCGGCCAGGCAACGCGCGGAGTCGCGCGGCTGCCACCGCCGAACGGATTTCCCGGACACCGACGACCTGCGCTGGCGGCGCAGCACGGTGCTCCGGCTGGACGCCTCGGGGTGCCTCATCCACACCGCGGCCGGGATTGCGAGGGCGGCATGACCATCGATCTGGACGAGGCGCGCGAGGTCGTGCGCATGGCGCTGGCCGAGGACCTGCGCTACGGGCCGGACGCGACGACCGAGGCGACGGTCCCGGCCGGCACGATCGCCGAGGCGGGGTTCAACACCCGCAAGGCCGGCGTTGTCGCGGGCCTGCCGCTGGTGCGGCTGGTGCTCGACGAGGTGCTGGGCGCGGACGCCTACGCGGTGCTCTCCGAGCGGGCCGACGGCGACGTGCTGGAGCCCGGCGACTGCGTGCTGCGGGTGAAAGCGCCTGTCCGCGGCCTGCTCACGGCGGAGCGCACGGCGCTGAACCTGCTGTGCCACCTTTCGGGCATCGCGACCGCGACGGCATCGTGGGTCGAGGCGGTCGCGGGCACCGGCTGCCGGATCCGGGACAGCCGCAAGACGCTGCCGGGCCTGCGGGTCCTGCAGAAGTACGCGGTGCGCTGCGGCGGTGGCGTCAACCACCGGATGGGCCTGGGCGACGCGGTGCTGATCAAGGACAACCACGTGGTGGCGGCGGGCTCGGCGGTCGCGGCGGTGCGGGCCTGCCGGGAGCACGCGCCGGACCTGCCGATGGAGGTCGAGGTGTCCACGCTGGACGAACTCGACGAGGTGCTGGCGGAGGACGTGGCGCTGGTCCTGCTGGACAACTTCACCCCGCAGCAGTGCGCGGAAGCGGTGCGCCGGGTCCGCGCGGCGGCGCCGCGAACGGAGCTGGAAGCATCGGGCGGCCTGACCCTGGAGGTGGCCCGGGCCTACGCGGAGACGGGAGTCCAGTACCTGTCGGTGGGAGGCCTCACGCACTCCTCCCAGGCCCTGGACCTCGGCCTGGACATGTAGCTACTCGGTGGCGAGGATCTTGAACAGGTCCGCGTCCCACTGCTCGACGAGCGCCCGATGAGTGCGATGCCAATCGTTGTGCGCGAGGCAGCGCTGAAGCGTGCCGTCGGGACCAGACTCGGAGTGGTTCGTGTCGTGCTCCGTCACAGCAGGGATTCGAAGTCGATGCGGAGCTCGACGGGGTCGGACACCGCGAGCTTGCCGGTGTCCACCCCGGCCGGGGCGTAGAGCCGTGTTGTCGGATCCAGCCGGTAGCGGAATGCGGCCAGCCGCCCGTTGTCTTGGTGTTCGCGTTCGATACGCCAGAAGTGTTCGATACCCGCAGCGGCGTACTCGGCGGGCTTGTCAGTTTGGTCGGCGGTGACCGAGCCCGGTGACATCACCTCGACGACCAGCAGGCAGTGCTGCGGGCGAAGCATAGCCTCGTCCGGCAGAGCTGAGTTGTAGACGACGATGTCCGGCCGGCGGTTGAGTAGGGGCACGTCCCGTAGCCGAAGGTCGACATCGAAGTCGACAGTTAGTCCGGGGCCAGCGGCAAGATCCAGTTCCTCCGCAAGGCGGCGAACGATCCTCTGGTGCGAGCGGCGGGGGGCAGGAGTCACGACGATGGCTCCATCGACAATCTCGATGCGGCGGCACACTTCCTCGGGCAGCGCCTCGTACTCCGCAGCGCTCAGCCCCTCCGGCGGTAGCGCCATCCAGTCAGGAAGTGCGGTCATTGTCGAGCCCCTCTCCCTACGGGTACCGGACCAGCGTAGCTGTAGCGCTTCGTCGCCGGGCATCTTGCACGACGACTAATTCACGTGGAGTGATCGAATGCTACCGACCGTGTTCGAGCTTGTGGATGTCGGGCATGATTTCGTCATGGCTCAGTTGATCGGGGTGGGGTACTGGTGAGCACTGTGCAGCCCGAGCGGGTTCTGCCTTCTCCGCTGCTGGGCGGGATCTACCAGGCCCGGCGGCCTACCGGGCCGGTGCTCGGGTTGCTCGTCGTGCTGTTCTGCCTGCTCGTCGGGCAGGCCGTCGCCGGGGTGGTGCTGGTCGCGGCGTTCGGGTTGCCGATGAACGCTCTGGTCGGTGGTGAGCTGGGGCTGACCACTCAGCTGGCGCTGATGCTCAGCTTCGCCGGGGCCTCCGGCCTGCTGGCGTTGTGGATCCGGGTCAAGGAGCGTCGGCCCTTCGGCTCCGTCGGGTTCTTCCCCGCGTCGCGCATCGGCGCGCACCTGGCGCTGGGGGCCGTCGTGGCGGTGGTGCTGCTGTCCGTGCCGGTCGCCATCAACGTCGTCAGCGGGCAGTTCGAGATCGGCTCGGTGCGCGCCGCGCAGATCGGCGGCGCGCTCGTGGCGCTGATCGGGTTCGCCGTGCAGGCCAGCACCGAGGAGATCCTCACCCGCGGCTACCTGATGCAGGTCACCTACCGGAAGTGGGGCCTGATCGCCGCGATCGCCTTCCAGACGGTGGTGTTCGCGGCGCTGCACGGCGTCAACACCAACGTCGACGTGATCGCGCTGGTCAACATCCTGCTGATCGCCGTGGTGCTGGCGTTCTGGGCGCTGGCGGAGGGCGGGCTGTGGGGCGTGTGCGCGTTCCACGCGGTGTGGAACTGGTGGCAGGGCAACGTGTACGGCATCGAAGTGTCCGGAATGGACATCCAGACGACCGTGCTGGAGATCGGCGGATCGCCGGGCAGCGCGCCCCTGCTCACCGGCGGCGGATTCGGCATCGAAGGAAGCCTGCTCACCACCGCGGTCCTTCTCGTCGCCGCGGTGCTCGCCGCCCTCGCCTTCCGCCGGAAGCTCGCCCGTTCGAACCGTGAAGATCACTAGTCCGTGCGCTGCTGCTAACCCACCGCGGACAGGCCGAGGATCGACGAGGCGGCCACGCCCGCAGCGACGGCGAGCACCACCCAGGCGAACGCCCGGCGGACGGTGCGCGTCGGCAACCGAGCCGCCAACCTGGCCGCGGCCACCGACACGAGCATCGCGGTACCCGCGAAAGCGACCAGCACCCCCACGTCGAGTCCGCCGGCGGTGCCGATGTGCGCGAACAGCCCGCTGGTCGAGTTGATCAGCACCACCACCAGGGAAGTGGCCACGGCTTGCGGTGCGGTAAGGCCGAGCAGCACGGACAGCGCCGGGACCACGACGAAACCGCCACCGACGCCGAACAGCCCGGTGAGCGCGCCGACACCGGCTCCGGCCGCGGCCGACCTCGGCAGGCAGCGGCGATGGTCGATGCCGCCATCCGGCATCCGGCACGCGCCAGTGCGCTCGTCGTTGCCGGTGAACATGCGCACGGCCACGACGACCATCAGCACCGCGAAGCCCAGCAGCAGCCACTGCTGCGGGAGCATCCGGCCGAGCGCCGTCCCGCCGAAGGTGCCGGGCAGGCCGGCGGCGCCGAACACCAGCGCCACCGGCCATTGCGCCGCACGCAGCCGGGCCCGGGACGACAAGCCGCCGATGGACGAGGCGGCCACCACCGCCAGCGCGGTCGGTATCGCCGTGCTCACCGGCTGCCCGGCGCCGTAGACCAGTGCCGGTACGGCCAAGATGGAACCGCCGGCGCCGAGCAGTCCGACCGAAAGGCCGATCACGACGCCGAAAACCGCCGCCAGCAGCATCGCTTCAGCGGGCTGGTGCGTCGGCTGCGGTCAGCGCCGCGAGCAGCGTCGGCGCGTCCTCCGCGGGAGTCCGGTTGTACGGCACCAGCGAGAGCACCCGAGCCATCGCGCAGGTGTTGCTCAGCGCGGAGAACGTGAGCCCACCGCCGATGAATCCGGCCAGCCACTTCATCCTCGGGGCGAAGACGCTGCCCAGGACGCCGGTGAGCACCAGAGATCCGGCGACCAGTCGCACCTGGCGTTCCATGGCCCACTTGCCGGTGCTGCGCACGACCGGGGCGTCCCGCTGCTCCCATGCGGTGATGCCGCCTTCGAGGACGCTGAGCCTGCGCAGCCCGGCGGCAGTGAGCACATTGCGGGCGTCCTCGGCGCGTACGCCGGAACCGCACACCAGCACCACGGGGTCGGCGTGCTCGGCGGCCAGCTCGGACCGGCGCTCCCGCAGCAGGTCGAGCGGCACGTTGCGGGAGCCGGGAATGTGCGCGGCGGCGAACTCGCCGGGCGTGCGCACGTCGATCAGCCGGGTCCGGGGCTCCTCCTCGAGCAGCTCGCGGGCGCCGTGAACGTCCACAGTGGATGGTAAGGGGCGGGTCATGGTCCTCCTTCTGCTGAAAGGTGTTGTCACGCCGCGGTGACCAGGGAGACCCCGGCCGAGCACGCGGTGGCGAACGCGTCGTCGATGACGACGGCGGTGCGTCCGGCGGATTCCAGCAGCGAGGCCGCGGCGGTCGCCCGGTACCCGCTGCCGCAGTGCACCCACACCGATCCGGCCGGAATCTCCGACAGCCGGTCCGCCAGCTCGTAGAGCGGGATGTGCACGGCGCCTTCGATGTGCGAAGCGCGCCATTCGTTGTTGGTCCGGACGTCCAGCACGACATCGGCGCCCGGTAACTCGCCGGGAGCGCCGGCCAGCGCGGCGGCCAGTTCGGCGAAGGTGGCGGTCGGGGTGCTCACGAGCTGGGACTCCTCGACCGCCAGCTCCGCGGGCTGCCCGGTGGCCGCGGCGGCGAACTCGTCGATCCCGATGCGGGCGAGCTCCCGCTGCGCGTCGGCGACCTGCTCGCTCGACTCGCCGACCAGCGTGATCGGCGCGCCCCAGTCGATCATCCAGCCCAGCCAGGTGGCCATCGGCCCGTCCAGGCCGAGGCTGACCGTGCCCGCCAGGTGCGTGTCGACGTAGGCCTTGCGGGACCGCAGGTCGATGACCCACTCCCCGCGCCGCAAGCGTTCGGCGAGGTCGGCGGGCGTTGCCTTGGCCGGCGCGCGCAGGTCCAGCGGCTCGGGGCCGGCGATGTTGCGCGCCCCCATGTGCGCGTAGTAGGCCGGGTAGGCGTCCAAACCGGCCAGGGTGGTGTCGACGAAGTCCTGCTCGGCCAACGACAACGCCGGGTTGGCCGAATGCTGCTCGCCGATCGTCGACGAGTCGCCGCTGGCCTGGGTCGCCGAGCAGAAGCTGCCGAACCCGTGCGTCGGCCAGATCCGGGCGCCCTCGGGCAGCAGGTCGGCCAGCTTCCGGACCGACCTGTGCTGGTGCCGGGCGAGTTCCTCGCTGTGCTGGTCGCCGAGCAGATCGGTGCGCCCGGTCGTGCCGTAGAGCAGCGATCCGCCGGTGAACACGCCGACCGGCGCGTTGTCGCTCTCCAGCACGTACGAGAGGTGGTGGAAGGTGTGCCCGGGCGTGGCCACGACGCGCACCCGGAGGTCGTCGCCGACTTCGAGCACGTCGCCGTCGTGCAGCGGGCGGTGGGTGAACGGCGCGTCGTCGGCCGCGGCGATGCCGTACTCGGCTCCTGTCAGGCGGGCGAGCTCCAAGCCGCCGGAGACGTAGTCGTTGTGCACGTGGGTTTCCAGGACGAGCGCGATCCGCACGTCCAGCCGACCGGCGAGGGCGATGATGCGGTCCACGTCGCGCTGGGGGTCGATCACCACCGCGTGCCACCCGTCGGTTGCCAGGTAGCTGCGGTCGCCCAGCGACGAGGTCTCGACGACCTCGACGCGGAGCCCGGCGAACTGGGGCGCCGTCGTCAAATCGGTTCACCTCCGATACCCATGGGGGTATGTGTAGGGCATACCTGTGCGCTCGGCATGTCGCGCCAGGCGTCAGGCGAGGGCGAGGAAGAGCCGTTCGAGTTCTTGCTCGGTCATCGGAGGCTCGTCCCCGCTGTCCCGGGCGCTCTGGCAGTACCGCATGCCGGTGGCCACGATTTTGAAGCCGGCGCGGTCCAGGGCACGGGAAACGGCGGCCAACTGGGTCAGCACCGCTGCGCAGTCGTCGCCTTCCTCGATCGACTCGATGACGCTGGCCAGCTGGCCCTGCGCGCGCCGCAGGCGGACCAGGGCGTCGCCCAGCATTTCGGGTTTCATCTGCATGTCTCTCACCTCTCGGTGTCCAACATACCCATGGGGGTATCAGGTGGACAAAAAAGTGGCCGGGCGCACAGCCCGGCCACCGGTCGGCGTCAGAAGCGGCGGTTGGCGAGGACCGGGATGGCTTGGCGGGCCTGCTCGACCGCGGTCGGGTCGATGTCGACGACCAGGACCTCGGGGGCGTCGGCGAGCTGCGCGTGCACCTGGCCCAGCGGGGTCGCCGCGAGGCTGTAGCCGATGCCGGTCGGGGCCTTGCCGCTCGGCTCCCGGCCGATGCTGCGCGGGTCGGCCTGGCCGCAGGCCACCACCCACGACGTGGAGTCCAGCGCGCGGGCGCGCACCAGCAGTTCCCACTGCTCGCGCTTGCCCTCGCCGGAACCCCAGGACGCCGAGGTGACGATCACCGACGCGCCCTGGTCGGCCAGCTTCGCGAACAGGCCGGGGAAGCGCACGTCGTAGCAGGTCGTGAAGCCGATCTTGGTGCCGTCGAGGTCCACCACCACGGGCTGCTCGCCCGGCGCGACGGTGTCCGACTCGGCGAAGCCGAAGGCGTCGAAGAGGTGGATCTTGTCATAGGAGGTGTCCAGGCCGCGGCCGGTGATCAGCAGCGTGTTGGTCACCCTGCCGTCCTCGGTGGGCGTGAACATGCCCGCCACGACGGCGATTCCCGCCTCCTCGGCCAGCCGCCGAACCTCGGTGGCCCACGGCCCGTCGAGCGGCTCGGCCAGCGGCCCGAGCTTGATCCCGAAGCAGGCCATCGTGGCCTCAGGGAACACCGCGACGTCGGCGCCCGCGTCGGCGGCCCGCCGCACGTAGTCGGCCACCAGCTCCAGGTTCGCCTTGGGATCCGGGCTGGAAACGATCTGGCACAGAGCAATCCGCATAACCACAACCATCCTTCAGGGACTGTTTCCGAACTCGTTCTGCTTTGCGGTGCGGGTGGCGGCCCCCGCGGGAGTTACGGCCGCCGTCTGGACTGTGGGATCCCCGATTTGTGCATGTCCAAATACGCGGCTTCGGGGCTGTCCTCGCCAGACACGTCTGAGAACCCGCGGCGGTGCGAGCTGCGTAGGTGGGCTAAGCGGCTGGCGCCGCTTCAAAGACGAAGAGCACCCTCTAACGCTAACCCGTTACGATGTTTGTATACCAGCGATATGCACACGGCTGAATTTCACGCAGGGGGTCTTCGTTGCCGTCGGGACGCGAACTGGCTTACGACCATCTCAAGGACACGGTCCTCAGCGACCCGTCGATGCAGGGGCAGTTCGTCAACGAACAGGCGCTCGCCGACGAGATCGGGGTGTCCCGCACGCCGATCCGCGAGGCCCTGCTGCTGCTCGCCGCCGAGGAGCTGGTGCAGCTGGTGCCCAAGCGCGGCGCCTACATCGCGCCGGTCGGCGGCCGGGAGATCCGCGAGCTGTTCGAGATCCGCACGATGATCGAGTGCTACGCGGCCCGCCGCGCCATCGAGCTGGACGCGGTGCCGCTGGAGCAGATGCGCGCCGAGCTGGAGGCCCAGCGCGAGCTCGGTGGCGACGACCAGGCGCGCGCGTTCATCGACCGCGACCACGGGTTCCACGCCGCGCTGGTGTGCGCGGTCGGCAACGACATGCTCAGCAAGACCTACGACGCGTTGCGAGCCCGCCAGATCCGCGCGGGCATCGTGGCGCTGTTCAGCGTCAGCGGGCGGCGCAAGGCGGTGCTCGCGGAGCACGAGGCGATCCTCGCGGCGCTCGCCGCAGGCGACGCGGAGGCCGCGACGGCGGCGATCACCGGGCACCTGATGGCGACGCAGCAGGTCGTCCTGGCGGGCTGACGAGACGTTCACTGCGCGTTCCGGCGGCCGAGGGACAGGCCGATCAGGGTGACCACGCAGGTCACCGCGAGGTAGCAGGCCGGGGCGAACCAGGTGCCGAACGACGCGAACAGGTAGGTGAACAGCAGCGGGGCCAGTGCGCCGCCGATGACGCCGGCCAGCGTGTACGCCAGGGACGATCCGGTGGCGCGCAGCGCCGGGCTGAACTGCTCGGACACGAACGCCGCCTGCGGCCCGTACATGAGCGCGTGCCAGACCAGGCCGACGATCACGCCGAAGATCAGCAGCGGCGCCGAGCCCCCGCCGACCATCGGGAAGAACACGAACGGCCACACGCCGGCGCCGATCGCGCCCACCGTGTAGACCTTCCGCCGCCCCACCCGGTCCGACAGCGCGCCGGCCAGCGGCATCAGCACGAGCTGCAGCGTCGAGCCGAGCATGACTCCGGTGACCGCCCAGCTCTTCGGCATGTTCAGCTGCTGGGTGGCGTAGGTGAGCACGAACACGGTGAACAGCGCGTAGAGCACGTCCGGGCCGACGCGCGAGAGGATCGCCGACACCAGCGCGCGGGGTTCGTGGGTGAAGACGTCCCGTACCGGCGCCCCGGCCTGCTCGCCCTTCTCCTGCAGCTCCTTGAAGACCGGGGTCTCCTCCAGCTTCACCCGGATCCACAGGCCGAACAGCACCAGCACGGCGGAGAGCAGGAACGCGACGCGCCAGCCCCAGGACATGAACTGCTCCTGGGTGAGCAGCGCCGCGAGCGCTGCCAGGACGCCGTTGGCCAGCAGGTTGCCCGCGGGAGGGCCGATCTGGGCGGCCGACGCCCAGAAGCCGCGGTGCTTGTCGCTGCCGAACTCGCTGGAGAGCAGGACCGCGCCGCCCCATTCGCCGCCGATGCCCACGCCCTGCGCGAAGCGCAGCACCACCAGCAGCACGGCGCCGAGCGCGCCGACCTGGCTGTGCGTCGGCAGCAGTCCGATGAGGACGGTGGAGATGCCGGTGATGAGCAGGGTGATGACCAGCACTTGCTTGCGCCCCAGCACATCGCCGAGCCGGCCGAACACGAAGCCGCCCAGCGGCCGGGAGACGTAGCCGACGGCGTAGGTGGAGAACGCCAGCAGCGTGCCGGACAGCGGGTCGTGGCTGGGGAAGAACAGCTGGCCGAACACCAGCGCCGACGCCACCGAGTACGCGGCGAAGTCGTACCACTCCAGGGAGGTGCCGCTGAGGCTCGCGACGAAGGCCTTGATCAGGTCCTTGCGGGCCGGCTTGGCCGGCGTGGATAGCACTTGGGTCATCGGGTCCTTCTCCTGCCGGGGCTTCCGGGGTTGGCGGGTTCGTGGGTGCCGACCATCGGGGTACTGTGATACACCAAATGTATACAACCAGTATGCGGACGTTGGAGGACATCTTGTTTCCACTGAGTTTCGATGTCAACGGCGAGGTCGTCGAGGTGTCGGTGACGGCCCTGCTCAACGGCGGCTACGCCGGGCGCAGCCAGGAGGACGTCGCGGCGCACGTCGCCGAGCTGGCCGAACTCGGTGTGCCCGCGCCGACCAAGACGCCGTGCCTCTACCCGGTCGCGCCCTACCTGGCGATGCAGGCCGACGAGGTGCCCGCGCAGCACGGGCGCACCTCCGGGGAGGCGGAGTGGGCGCTGGTCGTCGCCGGGCCCGAGGAGCGGGACGTGCTGCTGACGGTGGCCTGCGACCACACCGACCGGGCGCTGGAGGTGCACGGCGTCGCGTGGAGCAAGCAGGCCGGGCCGGACGTGCTGGGCCGCAAGGCCTGGCGGCTGGTCGACGTCGCCGACCGGCTCGACGAGCTGACGCTGACCGCGTGGGCGGACGGCGCGGTGATCCAGAAGGGCACCCTGGCGGAGCTGCTCACGCCCCAGTTCTGGCTCGACGACCTGCGCGAACGCGGCCTGCTGAAGCCGGGCACCGTGCTGCTGTCTGGCACCATCCCGATGGACGCCGCGGTCGACCAGTTCGCCGACTCCTGGCGGGTCGAGCTCGGCGACCCGAAGACCGGCGACGTCATCGCCTGCGAGTACCGGGTCGGCCGGATGCCCGAACCCGTGGAGTGAGCGGGCGATTTCCGCAGGTCAGGTACCGTGAGCGCGTTGGGGCGCCATAGCACCCCGAAACGCTCACGGATCTGGCCCGCGCCGCCGGGGCGTCCTGGCGAGCAAGATCTCAGGTTATTGAGAAGTACTTGCAATAGCACCTATTGTTCAGGGGTGCTGAATCGTCGCGCCTTATTCGTCGCTGTTCCGGTCGCCCTGAGCCTGCTCGGGGCCGGTTGCGCCGCGCCCTCCGCGCCGGGCACCGGCGATCCCGGTTCGATGCTGCTCGCCGACGGCTTCGAGCCGGAGAGCCTGAACCCGCTGCTCGGCTACGGGGTGGAAGGCGCCGCGAAGTTCTACGACGGCCTGCTGGCCTTCGACGGAAAGGCCGCGCTGCGTCCCGCGCTGGCCAGCGAGGCGCCGCAATCCACGCCGGACGCCAAGACCTGGACAGTCAAGCTCCGCGACGGCGTCCGCTTCCACGACGGCACGCCCTTGGACGCCGACGACGTCGTCGCCACCTACCGGGCCGCGATCGACCCGGCCTACGCTTCCACGGTCTCGTCGGACTTCGACATGCTCGCCGGCGTCCGCGCGCTCGACCCGCACACCGTGCAGTTCGACCTGAAGATCCCCTACGCCGCCTGGCCGTCGAAGCTGGTGCTCGGCATCGTGCCGAACGAGCAGCTCGCCGAGCCGAAGTCGCAGGAGAGCTCGCCGCTGAACACCAAGCCGGTCGGCACCGGCCCCTACAAGCTCGTCGAGTGGCGCCAGGGCGACCAGATGACCTGGGAGGCCAACGCCGACTACTGGGGCGGTGCGCCCGCGATCGGCAAGGTCACCGTCGTCTTCGCCAAGGACGACAACACCCGCGCCCAGCGCCTGGCCTCCGGCGAGTTCGACGGCACCGTGCTGCCGCCGGTGCTGGCCGAGAGCGTCGGCCGCAACGGCTACCGGACGGTGCACCACAGCACCGCCGACTACCGCAGCATCGCGCTGCCCAACACGCACCCGGTCGCCGGTGATCGCGCCGTCCGGCTCGCGCTGAACCTCGCCGTCAACCGCGAGGGCATGATCCAGGCCCTGCTGGGCGGGCACGGGAAGCCCGCCTACGCCCCGATCCCGGAGTCGATGGGCGCGAACTACGAGCCCGCCGCCCGGTTCGACTTCGACCCGCAGCGCGCCGCGAAGCTGCTCGACGACGCCGGCTGGCGCGTCGGCGGCGACGGCATCCGGGAGCGGGGCGGCGTCCGCGCCGAGTTCACCGTGATGTACTTCGCCGACGACAGCCTCCGCAAGGATCTGGCCCGCGCGTTCGCCTCGGACGCCAAGGCGATCGGCATCCAGGTCGAGCTGGCCGGGGTGGACCGCTCGGCGGTGGCCGCGCGGCTGGCCACCGACGGGATCGTGCTCGGTGGCGGGAACCCGATGGATCCCGACCCGCAGGCCTACGCCAGCCTGCACTCCTCGGTCATCGGCACCGGCACGTACAACAACCCGGGTCAGTACCGCAACGCCGAGGTGGACGCCGCGCTCGACGGCGGCCGGCAGGAGCTCGACCGGGCCAAGCGGGCGGAGTTCTACAAGCAGGCGCAGCGCGCCTACGTCGCCGACCCGGGCCTGGTGTACCTGGCGTTCATCGACCACAGCTACGTGATGCGCGACGGCAAGTGGTCCGGCTACCAGCCGCCCGTCGAGCCGCACGTGCACGGGACCACCTGGGGCCCGTGGTGGAACATCGAGGCCTGGAAGCCGCAGGCATGAGCCGCGCGATCGGCCGCCTGGTGCTGCGGCGGATCGGGTTCGCCGTGCCGGTGCTGGTGATCGTGGCGTTCGGGGTGTTCCTGCTCGCCGCGGCATCCCCGTTCGACCCGATCCACCAGTACTACGGCGTGGAGATCTACGGCGCGTCCGCCGCCGACATCGCCCAGGTGCGGGCGCGGCTGGGGCTCGACGAGCCCGTGCTGGTGCAGTTCTGGCAATGGGCCACCGGCGTGTTCGGCGGCGATCTCGGCGTGTCGCGGTCGTTCCGGCAGCCGGTCGCGCAGGTCGTCGCGGAACGGCTGCCGTGGACGATCCTGCTGGCCGCGACCGGGCTCGCGCTGGCCGTGGTGATCGCGCTGGTGCTGGGCACCGTGGCGGCGTGGCGGCAGGGCGGCTGGATCGACCGGTTCGTCACCGCCATCGGCCACGCGCTCGAAGGCGTGCCGCCGTTCGTGCTGGCGCTGCTGTCGATCGCGGTGTTCTCGCTCGGCCTCGGCTGGCTGCCGGTGGCGGGCCTGACCGACGCGGGCGAAGCGGTGTCGTTCGGGCAGGTCGTGAAGCACCTGGCGCTGCCCGCGCTGGTGCTGGGCGTTTCGCAGTCGCCGTGGCTGGTGCTGCACGTCCGGCAGTCGATGCTGACGTCACTTTCGGAGGACCACGTGACCGGGGCGCGGGCGCGTGGCCTCGCGGAACGCGTCGTCGTGCTGCGGCATGCGCTGCCGACCGCGCTGCTGCCGTTCGTCACGCTGATCGGCGCGCGGGTACCGGAGCTGGTCACCGGGGCGGTGCTGGTCGAGGAGGTCTTTTCCTGGCCGGGCCTGGCCGCGGCGGTCGTCACCGCCGCGACCGCCGTCGACTATCCGCTGCTGGCGATCCTGACGCTTGTGGCCACGGCGGCGGTGCTGCTGGGCTCGCTGCTCGCCGACGTCGCCGCAATCGTGCTCGACCCGAGGGTGGCCGTCGATGGCTGATGAATCCGTGCGAAGCGCCGCTCGTCCGTCCACATCGGATGGTCCGTGGCGGGCCGTGGGGCGCGGGCGCACCGGGATGTCCCGCGCCCGGCCCAAGGCCCGGCTGTGGGTGTCGCTGGGCGGCCTCGCGCTGCTGGTGCTGGCCGCGATCGCGGTGCCAGCGATGTTCGGCAGCGAATCGGTGCGCTACGACTCGATCCGGCTCGCGCCGAGCCCTGCGCACCCGTTCGGCACCGACTCCGGCGGCCGGGACCTGTTCGTGCAGTCGCTGGCCGGACTGCGGATCTCCTTGCTGGTGGCCGGAATCAGCGCGGTGGTGTCCACCGTGCTCGGTTCGCTGGTGGGCGCGGTCGCGGGCGGCGTCGGCGGCTGGCCGGACCGGCTGCTGATGCGCCTGGTCGACACCGTCAACTCGGTGCCGCACCTGCTGCTGGGCATCGTGATCGTCGCGCTGTACCGGGGCAGCCTGCTGGCGGTGATCCTGTCCATCGCCCTCACGCACTGGACGACGGTGGCGCGCATCGTGCGCTCGGAGGTGCTGTCGCTGCGGCAGCGGCCGCACATCGACGCGGCGATCGCGGGCGGCTCGTCGCGGTGGCGGATCCTGCGGCGGCACCTGCTGCCCGCGATCGTGCCGCAGGCCGCGCTGTCGGCGGTGCTGCTCGTGCCGCACGCGGTGTGGCACGAAACCGCGCTGAGCTTCCTCGGCCTCGGCCTGCCGCCGCACCTGGCCAGCATCGGCAACATCCTCGGCGACGGCCGCGAAGCGGTGCTGCTGGGCGCGTGGTGGATCGTGCTGTTCCCGTCGGTGCTGCTGGTGCTGACGACGCTGGCGGTGTCCGGGCTGGCCGCGACCTGGCGCGACCGGGTCGTGCCGCGACGGCGATCGGAGTTGGCGCTGTGAGCGAACCGCTGCTCGAACTGGACCGGCTTTCGGTGCGGTTCCTGCTGGGCCGCAAGGCAGAAGTGCGGGCGGTGACCGACGCGACGCTGCGGCTGCGCCCGGGCCGGGTGCTCGCGCTGGTCGGGGAGTCCGGCTGCGGCAAGTCGGTGCTGGCCTCCGCGCTGCTGGGGCTGCTGCCCGGCAATGCGCAGGTGCGCGGCGAGGCCGTGCTCGCCGGCGGCGTCGAGCTGCTGTCCGCGCCGGAACCGGTGCTGGCCGGGCAGGTCCGCGGCCGGCAGGTCGGCCTGGTGCCGCAGTCCGCGAGCACCCACCTGACCCCGGTACGGACCGCGCGCAGCCAGCTCGTCGAGGCGATCCGGGCGCTGGACGGCGCGGCCGGGCCGGACGAGCTCGCCGAACGGGTCGGGCTGCATCCCGCCGACCTGGACCGGTATCCGCACGAGCTCTCCGGCGGGATGGCGCAGCGGGTCGCGGTGGCGCTGGCGCTGGCCGGCAACCCGCGGATCATCCTCGCCGACGAGCCGACCACCGGGCTGGACCGGCCGCTGGTGCACCGCACCGTGGACCTGCTCGCCGAGGCCGCCGCGGAAGACCGCGCCGTGCTGCTGATCACCCACGACCTGGCGGCGGCCCGCCGGGTGGCCACCGACGTCGCGGTGATGTACGCCAGCCGGATCGTCGAGGCGGGGCCCGCGGAGCAGGTGCTCGCCGAACCCTGGCACCCGTACACCGCGGGGCTGCTCGGCGCGCTGCCCGACGGCGGCTTCCGGCCGATCCCCGGCCACCCGCCGGCCCTCACCGAACTGGCCCGCCTCGAACAGGAATGGGGTTGCGTGTTCTGCCAACGCTGTCCGGACGTGCCCGGATTCGGGCCCTGCACGGGAGATCCGGAACTGCTCGAACTCGGCGACCGGTGGGTCGCCGCGCATCCGCCGTGCTGAGCGCGACCGGCCTGGTCGCCGGCTACCGGCGCGGCGAACCGGTGCTCGACGGCGTCGACCTGGACGTCCCGGCCGGCGCGGTGGTCGGGCTGGCCGGGCCGAGCGGGTGCGGGAAGTCCACCCTGGCCAGGGTTCTCGGGCTGCTGCACGAACCGTGGTCCGGGCGGGTGGTGCTCGACGGCGAACCGGTCACCGGCTTCCGGCACGCGACCCCGCGGGCGCAGCGCACCGCGATCGGCATCGTGTTCCAGCATCCGCGGCCGGCCGTGGATCCGCGCTTCACGCTGCGCGAGATCATCGCCGAACCGCTGCGCGCCACCGGAACCGACGGCGACGTCGGCGAGCTGGCCGACGAGGTGGGGCTGACCGCTGAGCTGCTGTCGCGGCGGCCGCACGAGGTGAGCGACGGCCAGCTGCAGCGGGCCTGCCTGGCGCGGGCGTTGGCGTTGCGGCCGCGCTACCTGATCTGCGACGAGATGACCGCGATGCTGGACGCGTCCACCACGGCGGCGCTGGTGCGGGTCGTGAACCGGCGCGTCGAGGAGCACGGCGCCGGGGTGCTCGCGATCAGCCACGACGAGGACCTGCTGCGGCATTGGGCGGTGCACGTGGTTCGCCTCGGCGGCGAGGCGATATGACATGGTGGGGCGAACGCGGTCGCGGGGGACCGCTCGGCAAGTGACGACGGACCCTAGGAGTCGACGTTGAGCGAGGGCGAAGGCACTACCTTCATGCAGTGGCGGGAACGGGCCCAGACCGAGGTCCGCGACGACCGTCCGAAAATGCGGGCGCTCATGATCACCGCGGCGATCGTGGTGCTCATCGGGATCGTGGTGGGATCCCTCTTCTTGCTGCTGTCCTGAGCTGGACCCGAAGCGAACGGACCGTTCACCTCGCCGGACGAGGTGAACGGTCCGTTCGCTTCGAGCCGCCGGTTCACTGCTCCTCGGGGAGCTTGGTGACGAGCAGCCGGGAGACGCGGTGGCCGTCCATCTCGCGGACCGTGAAGCGGTGGCCCAGGGTCGCCACGGAATCGCCCTCCACCGGGACGCGGCCGAGCCGGCTGACCACGAACCCCGCCACCGTGTCGTAGGGGCCGTCGGGCAGCGCGATCCCGGTCTGCTGCTCGAAATCGGCGCGGTGCAGCAGGCCGTCGGTCTCGAAGCTGCCGTCGCCCTTTGGCCGCACCGTCACGGCGCTGGGGTCGTACTCGTCCCAGATCTCCCCGACGACCTCCTCCACCAGGTCCTCGACGGTGACGATGCCCGCGGTCCCGCCATACTCGTCGACCACCACGGCCAGGTGCCCGCCGCGCCGCCGCATCTGAGACAGCGCGGCCAGCACCGGCTTGCTGGCCGGCAGCGCGGTCACCGGTCGGGTCAGGTCGCCGACCGTGCTCGCCTCGTGGCCGCCGTGCGTCGTGGCGAGCAGGTCCCGAACGTGGATGAACCCGACGACGTCGTCGGCGGTGTCCCGGATGACCGGGTACCGGGAGTGTGGTTTGCCTGCCACCTCGGCGATCGCCTCCGGCAGCGGCATGGTGCGGTCCAGGAAGTCGACCTCGGTGCGCGGCACCATCACCTCGCCGAGCACCCGGTCGGTGGCCCGGAACGCGTCGCTGAGCAGCCGCCGCTCCTCGATGGTCAGCTGCTCGTTGGTGCGCACCATGTCGCGCAGTTCTTCCTCGCTGACCTTGTCCGCGTCGGCGCGCGGATCGATGCCCATCAGCCGGACCACCGCGTTGGTGGACTTCGACAGGAACCAGATCAGCGGCCGGAACAGCGTCGCGAGGTGGTCCAGCACGCCGGCGGTGAACATCGCGACGCCCTCGGACTTCTGCAGCGCCAGCCGCTTGGGGGCGAGCTCACCGAGCACCAGCGACAGGTACGAGACGAACAGCGTCACCAGTACCAGGGCCACCGACGCGGCCAGGCCGATCGGCAGGCCCCAACCGGCCAGCACCGGTTCCAGGCGCACCGCGATCGTCGCGCCGCCGTAGCTGGAGGCGAAGAACCCGGCGAAGGTGACGCCGATCTGCACCGCGGAGAGGAACCGGTTGGAGTCGGCGCGCAGCTTGGCAACCCGGACGCCGCGCCGGTCGCGTTCGGCGAGCTTGCGCACCTGGCTCTCGCGCAGCGACACCAGCGCTATCTCGGCCGCCGCGAAGTAGCCGCCGAACAGCACGAACAGCAGCACCAGCGCGAGGTTCCAGACAACACCGTCCATCGTCCGATTGTTCCACCCGCGACGGTCGCGAGCCCTTCAACAGGCTCGTGAGTGAGAGTTCCGGTTCTTACCGGACTAGCCGCTCACGAGCTCAGCCGGCGGCCCGCCAGTACTGGCGCTTCTTCTCGTCGCGCACCAGGATTCCGTGCTTGGCGAGCTCGGTGCGCAGCAGCGCCGCTTCCTTGCCGTCGCGCTTGCGCAGCGCGCGGTCGCGGTTCGCCATCAGCGCATTGATCCGCAGCGACAGCTCCGGGGTGTCCTCGACCCACAGGTTGTAGTGGCCGGCGAACGGGTCCTTCTCCCGCCACGGGTAGCGGTGCTCGACGAACGCCCGGCGCAGTTTCATCCAGTCCAAATCGGACGGTTGCCGGGCCTGCTCGGCGCCGGATTCGTCCAACACCACCAGGTGCTTGCGGTCGAGGAACACGGAGCCGATCTCGTCGCGCGCGATGTGCTGCGTCGAGCTGCCGACGGCCAGCGTCACCCGCTCCGGCTCGACGGTGACGGTCAACCGCTCCTGCGCCATCAGCCCGGCGAAACCGAGCCCGATGATCGCGCCGATGACGACGGCGCCGACGGTGCCCCACGGATCGGGCACCGACGCGGCGAGCTCGAAAACGCCCTGGAACGGCGCCCACGGCAACCCGGCGACCCAGCCGGCGGCGATCCGCAGCAGCCAGATGAGCAGCGCGCCCAGCAGCGGGCAGACGAACCACGAGCCGTGCCGGATGAAGCGGTGCTCGGCCACGACGGTGGCGGGTTCTGCGGCCATGCCGCCATTATCGCCGCTGCCCGTTCGCCGGGACCGTCGGTGCGGTAGAGGCTGGTTCTGAAGTTGGTTTGATCTTTTTGAACCGGCGCAGCCGCTTAGCCCACCTACGCACCCGGCACCGCCGCGGGTTCACGGTGCCCACTCCTCCGGGTTCTTCCAGCGAGGACAGCCCCGACGCGTCGTATTGGTCATACGTGTGTCGGGGATCCCACCGCGAGAAGACCGCAGTAACTCGCGCAGGGGGGGCCGTACCCGCACCGCTACGCAGAAAGAGCCTGGAAACGGGCTTTGCGAAATGGAAGGGCCCGGGGTGCCGTGGCTCCCCGGGCCCGTTCCCCCTCTCACTGGATCAGGCGCCGGCCTCTCGGAGCAGGATGTCCACCGCAGCGTCGTTGCGGGTGGTCTCCTTCTCGATGACGTCGGCGGGCGGGTAGAACCCGTCGATGCCGCCGCCGTTGGCCGGGTACATCTCGAACGTGTAGGCCAGGATCTTGTGCTGGCCCCACATCCAGTCCAGGCTGTCGCCGTCGGTGGTGTAGAGGTCGCTGGACTGCTGCGGGGTGTAGCCGTTGGTCTGGGCCATCTCGCCGCCGACCCGCGCGAACCGGTCGTACTCCTCCTGCGTCATGTCCTCGGTGACGTCGTCGGAGGTGTGCCCGAAGGGCCACAGCACGAGCTCGGAGTAGGTGTGCCAGTCGATGGCGGCCTTGATCTGCTGCACGCCGCCGACCACCCGCGAGTCGATGAAGTCGCGCATCGCCGCGGTCTCCGGCGCCGACCACTCGGCCGTGCCGCGGTAGGTCTCGCCGTTCGGGTCGTCGTCGGAGCCGCCGCAGCAGCCCCACTTGTAACCCCAGTTGCGGTTGAGGTCGGTGCCGGCGTCCTGCCGGTTCTTGCGCCAGCCCTGGAACTGGCCGGATTCCACGTCGTAGGACGAGCCGTCCGGGTTGACCACCGGGATGATCCAGATCTCCCGGTTGTCGACGGTGTCCTTCACGGCCTGGTCACCGGCGTAGCCGTCGGTGAACCGGTTGGCGATGCGCAGGCACATCTCGGTGGTGAGGTGCTCGCGGGCGTGCTGGTTGCAGTTGAACAGCACCTCCGGCTCGTCCTCGTCCTGGCCGACGTTGTCGCTGATCTTCAGCACCGGGATGTCGCGGCCCTCGAAGGACTTGCCGATGCTGGACTTCGACGCGATGTCCGGGTGGTCCTTGACCACGGTGTCGAGCTCTGCGTTCATCTCGTCGAGGTTGTGGTAGCCCTCGTACCCGGGCGGGAAGTCGCCGGGCACCTGCTGCGCCTGCGCCGGGTTGATCCGCTTGAGCGCGTCGGCGACCTTGGTCTCGTCGTTGAGCACGAAACCGCTGGCCCGCAGCTGCTCGGCCTGAGCCGGTGTGGCCTCCACGGTGGCCACCGCGCCGGACACCGCGATGACCTGGGCGCCGGTGCGGTTGATCTCGGTTCGGGTCTTGCTGTCGGTGTTGGGAACGGTGTAGGTGGCCAAGTCCTGGGCGGCGGTCGCCCCGGTCGGCTCTGCGGACACGCTGGCCTGGATCGGGGCCAGCAGGACCAGGCACGCGGCTGCCGCCACGGTCACTGCCTTGCGCCGTGAGCTGAACATCGGGTCTCCGATCGATCACTGGTGGTGATGTTGGCAGGTTCTAGGAGCGGCCCGATGTTGGCAAGCCACTGGCGAACAATGGCCTGCCGTTGACGTTTTCCCAATTCCGCGCGCGTCCCGGGTGACCTGCGACCGGGTTCGGGGACGGCGGGGCCCGGCGGCGATTACCCTGGTCGGTGTAGCCCCCGGGTATTGGAAGGACGCACATGCTCACCCGTACCGACCTGCGCGGTCGCGTTCCGTCCACCGTCGAGCTGCGCGCGACGCTGCCGCGCGCCGAGATGGACGTCGAGCACGTGCTGCATCGGGTTCGGCCGGTGATCGATGCGGTCCGCGACCGTGGGGTGGCGGCCGTCCTGGAATTCACCGAGAAGTTCGACGCAGTCCGACCGGAACGGGTGAGGGTGGCGGCCGACGAGCTGCGGCGCGCCCTCGACGAGCTCGACCCGGCGGTGCGCGCGGCGCTGGAGGAGTCGATCGCCCGCGCCCGCAGGGTGCACGACGACCAGCGGCGCACCGACACCACGACGCAGGTCGTGCCCGGCGGCACGGTCACCGAGCGCTGGGTGCCGGTCGCCCGTGTCGGCCTGTACGCGCCGGGCGGGCTGGCGGTCTACCCGTCCAGCGTGGTGATGAACGTCGTCCCGGCGCAGGCCGCCGGGGTGGAGTCGCTGGTGGTGTGCAGCCCGCCGCAGGCGGAGTTCGGCGGCCTGCCGCACCCGACGATCCTGGCCGCCGCGCAGCTGCTCGGCGTCGAGGAGGTCTGGGCGGTCGGCGGCGCGCAGGCGGTGGCGCTGCTGGCCTACGGCGGGCAGGACACCGACGGCGGCGAGCTGACGCCGGTGGACATGGTGACCGGGCCGGGCAACGTGTACGTGACCGCCGCGAAGCGGCACCTGCGCAGCCTGATCGGCATCGACTCGGAGGCCGGGCCGACCGAGATCGCGGTGCTCGCCGACTCCACCGCCGACCCGGTGCACGTGGCCGCCGACCTGATCAGCCAGGCCGAGCACGACACGCTCGCGGCGAGCGTGCTGGTGACCACGTCGGAGGAGCTGGCCGACGCGGTCGACGCCGAACTGGAGCGCCAGGTGGCGCAGACCAAGCACGTCGAGCGGATCGGCACCGCGCTGGCCGGCGTGCAGTCCGGCTGCATCCTGGTGTCCACTGTGGAGGACGGGATCCGGGTGGTGGACGCGTACGCCGCGGAGCACCTGGAGATCCAGACCGCGGACGCCGACGCGGTGGCCGCGCGGGTGCGCAACGCGGGCGCGATCTTCGTCGGCCCGTACGCGCCGGTGTCGCTGGGCGACTACTGCGCGGGCTCCAACCACGTGCTACCCACCGGCGGCTGCGCGCGGCACTCGTCCGGCCTGAGCGTGCAGAGCTTCCTGCGCGGCATCCACGTGATCTCCTACAGCGAGCAGGCGCTTCGCGACGTCGCGGACCAGGTGGTGGCGCTGGCCAACGCCGAGGACCTGCCCGCGCACGGTCAGGCGGTCACCGCCCGCTTTCCCCGCTGAGCGCCCGGAACAACCGAAGGTAGAACCCATGAGTGACGTGCCCGGCGCCGACACGACGCTGGCCGACCTGCCGTTGCGGGACGATCTGCGCGGCCGCAGCCCCTACGGCGCGCCGCAGCTGGACGTCTCGGTTCGGCTCAACACCAACGAAAACCCCTACCCGCCGCCGCAGGAACTCGTCGACGACGTGACCGCCGCGGTGCAGGAGGCCGCCACGGCGCTGCACCGCTACCCGGACCGCGACGCCAAGGCGCTGCGCGCCGACCTCGCCGCCTACCTGGCCAAGGCCACCGGCGTGGCGCTGGCGACCGAGAACGTGTGGGCGGCCAACGGCTCCAACGAGATCCTGCAGCAGATCCTGCAGGCCTTCGGCGGGCCGGGCCGCACCGCGCTCGGCTTCGAACCGTCGTACTCGATGCACCCGATCCTGTCGGCGGGCACCCGCACCGACTGGGTGCCCGCGCCGCGACGCGACGACTTCAGCCTGGACGGCCCGCAGGCCGCCCGGATCGTCGCCGAGAAGCAGCCCAGCGTGGTGTTCGTGACCAGCCCGAACAACCCGACCGGGCAGTCGGTGTCGCAGGACGACCTGCGCGCCATCCTCGACGCCGCGCCCGGCGTGGTCGTGGTGGACGAGGCCTACGCCGAGTTCTCCGACCGGCCCAGCGCGATCGAGCTGATCCGCCAGTACCCGGCGAAGGTGATCGTCAGCCGCACCATGAGCAAGGCGTTCGCGTTCGCCGGTGGCCGGCTCGGCTACCTGGCGGCGGCCCCGGCGATGATCGACGCCCTGCTGCTGGTGCGCCTGCCGTACCACCTCTCGGCGGTCACCCAGGCCGCCGCTCGGGCTGCCCTGCGGCACGCCAAGGCCACCCTCGGCTCGGTGCAGGCGCTCATCGACGAGCGCGAGCGAGTCGTGGAAGCGTTGCGGGAGCAGGGTTTCTCGCCGGTGCCCAGCGACGCCAACTTCGTCCTCTTCGGACGGTTCGCGGACGCGCACCGCGCCTGGCAGCGCTACCTGGACGCCGACGTGCTGATCCGCGACGTCGGCATCCCCGGCCACCTGCGGGTCACCATCGGCACGCCGGAGGAGAACGATGCCTTCCTGGCGGCGAGCAAGGTCGTGAGCGAGGAGATCAGCAAGTGACATTCCAGCCCGGGACCCGCATCGGCCGGGTCGAACGCACCACCAGGGAATCCTCGGTGCTGGTCGAACTCGACCTCGACGGCACGGGACAGGTCGACATCGACACCACGGTGCCGTTCTACGACCACATGCTCACGGCGCTGGGCACCCACGCGGCCTTCGACCTCAAGGTGAAGTCGACCGGCGACGTCCACATCGACGCGCACCACACGGTGGAGGACACCGCGATCGTGCTCGGCCAGGCGCTGCGCCAGGCGCTCGGCGACAAGAAGGGCATCCGCCGCTTCGGCGATGCCTGGATCCCGATGGACGAAACGCTCGCGCACGCGGCGGTGGACGTCTCGGGCCGCTCGTACTGCGTGATGACGGGCGAACCGGAGCAGTACAACAGCTTCACGATCGGCGGGAACTACCCGTTCGTCCTGAACCGCCACGTGTTCGAGTCGCTGGCGTTCCACGCCCAGATCAACCTGCACACCAGGGTGATCCACGGCCGCGACCCGCACCACATCGCGGAAGCCCAGTACAAGGCAATCGCCCGAGCCCTCCGCGCGGCGGTAGAACCCGACCCCCGCTTCACGGGCGTGGTCCCGTCGACGAAGGGTGCCCTGTAGGAGTTCGTGAGTGCGCAACCGGGTTGGAGCCCGGTTACGCACTCACGACCGCTCAAGCCGGTCGGGTAACCAGATCCCGGTTGACGGCGTCGACTGCGTCGCTGAGCGCGGCGAAGCCGCGGCGGGTGCAGCTGAGCACGAGCTCGTCGTTGCCGCGGGATCAGATTCACCTCGTCGACGACCTCGTCGTACTCGTGCGTGACCTCCACGGTCTCCGAGATCCCGACCAGCGTGGCGGTCTCAATCCCTTGCCCTCGGTACACAGCCGATTCCCCTCCGGGTACGAACCCCGAACTAGGTAAGGTTCAGTGAACGGAAACTTCAAGGCTCATGCAATAGCCTTGCGATGAGGATAAGGATTGCTGGCGAGCTTTGGCATTGCCCGAGTTGGGTGATCGTCTGACTAGGAGGGGCGTGTGCCAGCCGGACGTCAAACCGTGGAACGCCGCCAACTTGGTCTGATGCTCCGCCGTTTCCGCGACCGAGCGGGCAAAACTCAGCAGCAGGCAGCCCAGGCGATCGGCCGTAACACGGCCCGCATCAGCCAGGTCGAAACGGCCAAAGGCTCCTTCAGTCCGGAGGAATTGAACGCGCTTCTGGGCTTCTACGAGGTCAACGCAACTGAGCGACAGACGGTCCTTGACCTTGGTGTGCAAGCGAGGAAGCGCCAGCGCGGCCACATCTACACCGACCAGCTGCCGCTCGCCTTCGAGCGCCTGGCCGACCTCCAAGCCGACGCCAAGTCGATCGGGTTCTACGAAGCTGGCGTTGTGCCTGGCTTGGCCCAGTCGGCCGACTATGTTCGTGCGGTTATCGAATCGGGTGACGGCGTCTGGTGGGAGTCCTCTGAGGACGAGGTAGGAAAGCGCGTCGCGTTTCGCTTGGAGCAGCAGCGCCGGGTCCTGGAAGCCGGCGATCCGAAGGACGTCTCCTTCGTTCTGGCTGAAGCGGCAGTGGACCAGCCTGTTGGCAGTATTTCCGTGTTGCGTGGGCAAATCCTGCATCTGCTTCAACTCGGTGAGCGTCCGAACGTCATGGTTCAGGTGTTGCCGAACAACGTGCGGAACAACCCGTTGCTGGGCGGAGGCTTGATCACTCTTGACTTCGGGGGCGCAGCGCCGCAGATTGCCTTCGTCTCGGTGATCTATGGATCAGGGATCTATCACGATCAAGAAGAGGACACTGGACCCATGTTCCGTGCCTTCGAGCGAGTGCAAGATCTTGCGTTGGATGTAGAACAGACCCGCAACTTGCTGATCGACAAGCTGAAGGAGCTTGGGCAATGAGCTATGACACCGGCTGGTTCAAGAGCACCCGCAGCGCCGCCGCGAGCAACACGTGTGTCGAGGTCCGATTAACCGACCAGGCTGTCGCCGTGCGCGACTCGAAGGCTCCCGAGGACGGGCAGCTTGTTGTTCCGCACGCCGTGTGGCGGGCGTTCTTGCGTCGTTTGCGCTGATCAGCGGGTGCTGTTGCGCCGTTGTGAGCTACTTTCGCGATCTATCGGCCCTTGCCGAAGAAGGGGTCACCGGCTGGGGGAGCCGTTCTTGGGCGTGTGACGGTGATCGGTCAGGATGACTCCGTGACTCCGATACCTATGAGCGCTCCTCGTCGACGGTTGCTCGACGAGGTGGCTTCCCGAGTTCCCGTGTCGGTTGGTGCGGATTGCGTTCAGGTGGCGGTCGACGGCGTCGATGGTTCGGGTAAGACCGTGTTCGCTGACGAGTTGGCCCAACGACTTCGTTCCGATGATCGTGAGGTCGTCCGGATCTCCGTCGACGAATTCCACCATGTCCGCTCGGTCCGCTATCGCCGCGGGCGCAACTCGCCGGAGGGTTTCTGGCTGGACAGCTACGACTACGCCAGTCTTCGCCGCAGGGTGCTGGACCCACTGGGCTCGGGGGGCTCGCGTAGCTACCAGCCCGCATCGCACGACCTCGCCACTGATCTGCTCGTGTCCCCACCACATCGGCATGCCGGGCCCGGCGCGGTTCTGGTCGTGGACGGGCTGTTCTTACATCGCGATGAGTTGTTCGGCGCGTGGGACCTGTCGATCTTCTTGCAGGTGCCCTTCAATATTTCGGTCGCACGGATGGCCGCCCGGGACGGCAGCGTGTCCGACCCGGAGCATCCCAGTCTTGCTCGCTACGTCCAGGGCCAGCGCCTTTACTTCGCTGCATGCACGCCGTGGCAGCGCGCCGACCTTGTGATCGATAACAGCGAGCTGCACTCCCCGACCTTGGTCAGCGTTCGGTAATCCCAACACGAATCCGGGTTCAACAAAGACACCTCCTAAACCCTGGGCGTCCTGGCAAGCGGCTGTCTGGGGTGCGGTAAGACCTACCGCGCACACACTGGTCGTGAACGTCCTTCGCGTTCGATTCACGGCGGGACACGCTAGCAGCGCGAACACCGATGTGTCGGAGTTTCGGGCATCTGCAACAGCTCATGCGGGCCTTTCGCTTGTCGATCGAGCGCGGCGTGCGGCGTCTCACCGACCAGGAACGTGCCCGCTTCGGCCTGGCCTGATCACCGGCCCGGCCACGGTCCGTGGTGTTAGGAATGCCTACGGTTGCGCCGTTTGGCTGATGCCGGTGGTTCACCGTTGCGTCACTGCGGGTCTTACGCCGCTTGGCTTTCTTCGGTGACGATGTCCGCTCGTGACTGAGGTTTCTCGACGTCGGGTGTTGGCCGGTGCCGCCGGGGTTGTCGGTGGCGTTGCCGCCGCTTCGCTGCTGCCGCCTTCGCTGCACCGGGCCATGGCGAAGCAGGTGCCCGCGGGCGGGCTGGATGCGATCGAGCACGTCATCGTGCTCATGCAGGAGAACCGTTCCTTCGACCACTACTACGGAACGCTGCGCGGGGTTCGCGGCTACGGCGACCGGTTGCCGCTGGAGCAGCCCGACGGCCGATCCGTTTTCCAGCAGCCCGCCGTCGGCGGTGAGGTGCTGCCGTTCTCGCTGAGGCAGGGCGCCGAGCGCGAGGGCCGGCCGGTTTCGGACATCCAGTACCTCGGCGACCTCGACCACAGCTGGGGCGGCAGCGGCAAGGCCTGGGCGGGCGGCTGGAACAACGACTGGGTCGCCGCGAAGACCTCCGCCACCATGACCTACTACGAGCGGCAGGACATCCCGCTGCAGTACGAGCTCGCCGACACCTTCACCATCTGCGACGCCTACCACTGCTCGGTCTTCGGCTCCACCAACCCGAACCGCAACTACCTGTTCTCCGGCACCACCGGCTACGAGCCGGGCACCACCAAGCGCGCCGTCACCAACGCCGCCTACGACTACGACCACGCCGGCTACGAGTGGACGACGTACCCGGAGCGGCTCGAAAAGGCCGGTGTGCCCTGGCAGATCTACCAGGAGTGGGACAACTTCACCGACAACTCCGTCGAGTACTTCAAGACGTTCAAGGCGATCGGCCACAAGATGCTCGCCGCGGTGGACGGCGAGTTCCGCACCACCGAGGAGTTCTACACCGCCCTGTTCGACAAGCCCGCCCAGGAGCAGCAGCGGCTGCTCAAGCAGCTGGAGGCGGGGCGCGAGGCGCTGACCGACGCCGAGCGCAGCCTGTTCGACCGCGCGATGTACCGCAGCAGGCCGGGCACCCTCGTCGAGCGGCTGCGCGCCGACATCAAAGCGGACCGGCTGCCGAAGGTGGTCTGGCTGGTTCCGTCCGCTGTGGACTCCGAGCACCCGGGCAGCTCCACGCCGGTCGGCAGCGCCAACCTGATCTACGAGGTGCTGGACGCGATCGCCGATCCGAAGATCTGGCCGAAGACCGCGCTGCTGCTCAACTTCGACGAGAACGACGGCTTCTTCGACCACGTGCCGCCGCCGGTGCCGCCGAAGCCCGAATCCGGCGACGGCGACGACCACTTCGAGAGCCGGCCGATCGGCCTCGGCCCGCGGGTGCCGATGACCGTGGTGTCGCCCTGGACGATCGGCGGCTTCGTCAGCTCCGAGGTCTTCGACCACACGTCGGTGCTGCGCCTGCTGGAGCGCTGGACCGGCGTCCAGGAGCCGAACATCAGCTCCTGGCGGCGCACCGCCTGCGGCGACCTGACCTCGGTGTTCGACTTCGAGAACGCGGCGAAGCCGCCGAAGCCCGCCGAACCTGGCCTGGTGCCGGAGCCGATCAAGCGCTGGCACCCCAAGCCGCCGGCGGAGCAGGCGCTCCCGCTGCAGGAGCAGGGCCGCCGCCCGGCGCGGACCCTGCCGTATCAGCCGCAGGTTTCCGCTGCGGTGAACGGGGAAGTGGTGGCGCTGCGGCTGGGCAACGCCGGCGCCGGATCGGCGCACTTCGCGATCTACGCGTACGCGGGCGAGCTGCCCGGACCGTCCCATGTGGACGTTCGTGGCGAGCAGGTGGTGACCGTGCCGGCGAAGGAGGAGTACCGGCTCGCGGTGCAGGGGCCGAACCGGTTCTGGTTCGAGCTGAGCGGCTCCCGCGACGGCAAGGCCGCTGGCCTCGACGTGCGGACGAACCCCGACGCCCGCTCCGGCGGCCTGTCGCTGGAACTGCGCAACAGCGGCGCTGAGCCCGTCACGGTGCGCCTGCGCGCCCTGGGCTACGCGCCCGGCGAGCAGCGCGAGGTCAGGCTCGCCGCCGGCGGCGCGGAATCCGTCGCGTGGCCGACGGATCAGGGCTGGTACGACGTCGAGGTGACCGTGGCGCAGGACCAGTCGTTCCGGCGCCGCGCCACCGGCCGCGTCGAGAACGGCCAGCCGGGCCTCACCGGCTAGCCCCTCGGTACCCTGGCCGGGTTGAGGGGAGTGGTGATGCAGAGCTACCTGCCGATCATCCTGCTGGCCGTCGCGGGTTTCCTGATCGGCGGCGTCTACGCGACGTGGAAGACCGCCCGGTTCTTCGCCGTGGTGCTCGCCGTCGCCGCGCTGATGGCCGTCGCCGGCGGCATCGGCTGGATGATCTACGGCTGACCCGGCCTCGAACGGCTGAAGGGCGCCCCGAATGAATTGAAGTGGGCCCCGGAAGTTGGACTCGGTAATTGAGAGTCTAGGCAGCGAGGGCCTGGGCCCGGTATTGCACCGGGCTCAGGCCCTCGCAGTGTG